>JACVQG010000229.1 GCA_015661045.1 Dehalococcoidia bacterium
GGAGGCTGCAAAACGCCAGATTGAGACCATGAGCCTCATCGTCCATCTTCCCCAGTATGTCCCCCTGGATGAGGACCATGCCGGTGAACTCAGTTTACTGCGGATGCTGGGAGCTTTCTACGGCCTGAGTATGGACCTCAGCGATATAGAGCAAAAAGCTAACCAGCAATATATGGAGATTAACAGGGCTGTAGAGCTAAACCCCCAGGTAAAGGAGATGGTAAGCCAACTGGAAAAATACTACGAATCCATTCTCCAGCAGGAACGCGGAGAAAAGGCAAACAAACTATCGCCTGAAGTGGAAAAATTCCTTAAAGATATCAGTAAACGTTTTGGACAGAGTTGAGACCGCCTCTCGAATCATTCCTCATCTAAATCAAACCTTTCATTTGTTAATCCAACACGGTAAGGGCGATTCGCAGGGTATTGGTATTGTCACCCTGAGTCCCCGATTCATCGGGGTGAAGGGTCTGGGGTGGGGTGCTCCCCTCTTTTTCCCCAGATGCTTCGCTTCGCTCAGCATGACAGGTGGTATGATATCCTCTATATGGGGGATATCCAATAATGTAAATAGCAGGGGCGATTCGTGAATCGCCCCTACGGTTTTAAATAACCTGAACTAATAATGAATTACCAACCGGGAGGAACTATGGACTTTAAGGATATTTTGTATTCCGTAGAAGATGGCGTAGCTACCATAACTCTTAACCGCCCTCAAAAGTTGAATGCCTTTTCCAGTCAGATGGGGGGGGAAACCAGAGAGGCTATACTACGGGTCAGGGATGATCCTCAGGTTAAAGTCCTGGTGATTACAGGAGCAGGCCGCGCTTTTTCAGCCGGGGCCAGTGTTAAGGACCTTCTGGAGTCGAGAAAATACTTTGACCGGTGGGTCAGATCAGAGATTTTGCCAAATATCATACATATTTCCGGTATTGTTATGAGTATGGCTAAACCCGTCATTTGCTCTATCAACGGGCCGTGCGTTGGGGCAGGAATGGAATTAGCCAATGTATGTGACTTGCGATTAGCCTCGGACCGGGCAAGGTTCGGGATGGTCTTTGCCAGGATGGGGATGCTTCCTGCAGGTGGCGGGCTGTATACATTGCCCCGGATTTTGGGAATGTCCAAAACCCTGGAACTGGTGTGGACAGGAAAGATTATCGATGCCCAGGAGGCCCTGAAGATTGGCTATCTAAACCAGGTGGTGCCTCACGATGATCTGGCTACGGCGACGCGTGAACTGGCCGTGCAGCTAGCCAGAGGGCCTTCACTGGCTATCGGCATGATGAAGAAGCTGTCGCAACGCTATCTTGGTATGGCCTGGGATGAGTTTGTGCCTATGCATGAAGCTGCGTGTATCGAGGTTGGCCGCAGCGATGATGCCCTGGAGGGGCCGAAGGCTTTTCTGGAGAAGCGGGAGCCGATATTCAAGGGGAAGTAATTGGAACAAATCCCCAGTGCCCCCTTTAAGGGGGTGTGTTGCCTCAATTTGTCTGAGAAGTCACGATGCATCGGGACGACGAAGAATCTGGGGTGGGGTGATTTCTGAATTTGCTACCACACCACCTTCTCCCTCTCCAAATCGTCTATCTCCTGAGGCGTTAACCCCAGAAGTTCCCCCAGTACATAGGAGTTATGCTCCCCGAATAAAGGGGCGCTATTTTTTATCTTAGCCGGCGTTTCGGATAGCTTCCAGGGTGGGGCGATAACTACCTGCTCACCCAGCGCTTTGTGTGTCATTTTTTGCCAGACACCCCGCTCCTGAAGGTGGGGGTCTTCATACAATTGTTTCCCATCCATAGAGGGAAATGCCGCCGCTCCGGATTTCTGAAGAAGGTGCATGGCTTCGTAGGTTGTTCTCTGGCAAGTCCACGCCTCTACTAGCCGGTCAAGCTCATCCTGGTTTTGCAGGCGGTGGGCAAGGGTAGAAAAATTTCCATCCCTGGCCCATTCAGTGTCGCCCATAACCTTTATAAGAGATAGCCATTCCTGTTCATTTGTTACCGCAATACTCAGCCACTGGTCATCACCGAGGCAGCGGTAGCAATTATGGGGCGCCCAGATTTCATCCCTGTTTCCCATGCGGGCTGGCTCCTGCTTATTTGAGGATAACTTGAGGAAGGCATCCCCGCAGAGGGCAGCATTGATCTCAGTAGAGGAGAGGTCAATAAATTGTCCCTGGCCGCTGCTCTGCCTGTAATTCAGGGCTGCCAGGATAGCAACGGCGGCTGTAGTAGCGCTGAACAGGTCCACTTCCCCTCTTATATCCGAAGGCTCTCCATCGGGATAACCGGTGATATATGACAGGCCGCTTAAGGCGGCGAAGTTAGAGGCATATCCCGTATAGCCCCTCAGGGGGCCGGTAGCGCCCAGCGCCGATGAGGAAAGGTAGATAATATCGGGCCGGATAGCCTTGAGTTCGGCATATCCCAGTCCCAGTTTCTCCATGGTGCCGGGCCTCATATTTTCCACCACTACATCGCTCACCTGCACCAGCTTTTTGGCCAGTTCAGTCGCCGTGGGCTGGGAAAGGTTGAGGCTCAGACTGAGCTTGTTAAGGTTAATCTGATTGAACACCGGAGATTCATCCAGGCTTTTAAACTGCTGGCTGGTGGTCAGGGAGTTCATACGGGAGATGTCGGGGCGCCGGCGGCTCTCTACTTTAATTACCTCGGCCCCAAGAAGGGCGAGGATAGCTGTAGCATGAGCGCCGGCCCAGGCCCAGGAGAAGTCGGCAATGCGGATACCGGATAAAGCTTCCATTATTTACAATCTCCCTTGTTCTTTAAGTTCTTTTCTTATTTCGGCGTAGTCTCTGAAACCTGTTTTCGTACGGAGGGCGTTATCCAGGTCAAGGGCATCTTCTAATTCTTCAATGAGGGCTATCAGGTGCTTGTAATCTTTAAGGTTTAGAACTATCGCATTTTTTCTATTTTTATCATCCACTAAATATCTCGTTGAAACCATTATTTTGCACCTCCACATAAAACGAACGCTAGTGTACTGTCTCTGGCATAGCTTTATGAAGGGGTTACTAATGTCATTACTTCGAAAATAGACGTTCTAGTGTCATCCTGGAGGAGTCATGAGTTATCAGGACGACGAAGGATCTCAGGGAGGGGTAGAAAATCATAAACACTCTTTATGTCCGCGAATTTAATGATAACAATAAGGTGGCACATCCCTCACCCTGAGATTCTTCGCTTCGCTCCTCCGAGTAAAACATCGGAGTCCGATACCCGCTCGGACAGAATGACAGCGCCAGACTATTTTCATCCTCCACATAGAAAAATCTGGATTCCGGATCAAGTCCGGAATGACAAGAATTATAAAAGTTTTTTCAAGACACTACACTACACCTATAATATTTTTGGGGCGACTTATTAATTTACTCAGGTTATTATATCAGCTTTACCTTGCCCGAAGAAAGCGTATCTACCACTTATCACTTTTTTGTTGTATATTGTTTTTTAACCGGAGGTAATACCGATGAATCATCAACCCCTGCCCCCAATCGGCCAATCCCCGAAGCTGTCTGACTATGATAA
>JACVQG010000019.1 GCA_015661045.1 Dehalococcoidia bacterium
TCTTCCTGGATTAGATATAATACCTTGCGGGGATTGGCCAGGAGGTCTTCCAGGTAAGCTATGTTTTTCAAGACCTCGGCGTATTCATCTTCTATCTTTTTCCTTTCCAGAGCCGCCAGTCGCCTTAGTTGCATATCCAGAATGGCCTGGGCTTGAATCTGGGACAGGGCGAAGGTGGTCATAAGACCCTCTCTGGCAGCTTCGGCGCTGGGTGACCGCCGGATGAGGGCAATAACAGCATCCAGGTTATCCAGAGCCTTTTTCAGTCCTTCCAGGATATGAGCTCTGGCCTGGGCTTGCCTCAGTTCGTACTGTGAACGGCGTACAATAACTATGCGGCGGAATTCTATGAAGTACTGGAGGGAAGTACTGGAGGGCCTCTTTGAGGCTGATATTTGACCGTGGCTGTCCGTCTACCAACGCCAGGAAGTTAACAGAAAAAGAGGACTGGAGGGCGGTATGACGATAAAGGTTGTTGAGCACTACTTCGGGTATGACTTCACGCTTTAATTCAATGACTACACGGATACCTTCCCGGTCTGACTCATCTCGTAGCTCGGAAATGCCTTCTATTTTCTTATCCCTGGCAAGGTCGGCAATTCTTTCAACAAGCGCTGACTTGTTTACTTGATAAGGCAATTCAGTAACAATGATACTCTGGCGTCCTTTCGCCATTTGCTCAATGCTGGTTTTGGCGCGGAGGATAAACCTGCCCTGTCCCTGTCCGAACGCTTTGAGTACACCCTCCCGCCCTATGAGGGTTCCACCGGTGGGGAAATCGGGGCCTGGGATAAGTTTGACGATATCGTCAAGGGTAGCCTCCGGATTCTCAATCAGGTGGTTAATTCCGTCACAGATTTCTCCCAGGTTATGCGGGGGAATATTGGTAGCCATGCCTACAGCAATGCCGGAAGCGCCGTTGACAAGTAAATTGGGTACTATTGCGGGCAGAATAGACGGTTCCTCTAAACTACCATCAAAGTTAGGGACGAAATTTACAGTTTCCCTTTCTATGTCCACCAGCATTTCTTCAGCTATAGGGGTAAGGCGCGCTTCGGTATATCGCATGGCGGCTGGTGGGTCGTTATCTATACTTCCGAAGTTACCCTGGCCATCTACCAGGGGATACCTCATGGAAAAATCCTGGGCTAACCGCACCATAGCCTCATAGACAGGTGCATCGCCGTGGGGGTGATATTTTCCCATAACCTCGCCAACGATACGGGCGCACTTCTTAAACGGGGTGTTAGACCGGATACCCATCTGTTGCATCGAGTATAGGATACGCCGCTGGACTGGTTTGAGGCCGTCCCGGATATCGGGCAAAGCCCTGGCAACTATGACGCTCATGGCGTAGTCCAGGTACGAGTTACGCAGTTCTTCTTCGATTTTTACCGGTTTAATGTTGCCAACAACCATAATTATTCCACCTTATCTCAAACTATTAACAGGTTAGCGCACAAGAGCAGACTTCCCTGGCAATGCGTAAAATTCGGGTACGGCTCTCCTCGACTGTCTCCACCCCGGTGTTGAGGATATAGCACCTGGCATATTGGAATAACATCCGGAAGAAGTCCACCTGGAGTTGAGTTCGGCTTTCGTTTCTTACCAGGAGATAGGGATTATAAAAAGGTTCAGTTTTGATTTTTCCCCAATCGGCTTCCGGCCCTGAACCTGGCAGGATGGTGAATTCACCTTTCTTGAGGATGTTTATAGCGTCCTCGGCCTCTAACTGGACCTCCGGTGGCGATACCTTATCCCGGCGCAGCAGAACAACCCCCTGGATGCGGGTAGTATGAACGAAGTGCTCCGGCCCCCCTACCCAGATAGGGTCCAGGATGGCCCGGGAGTTAGGAACATCGGTATAGCTTTCACCTACATTCTCCAGCTTTGAGCGGTCAAAAAGTTCAGCCAGTCTCGGGAAACCACCGGCCAGGTCGGTTCTGATATAGAATTTACGTTCGGAGATACGGGCTATGGCGCGTCCCTGGGTAGTCCCGCCGACGTAATCCACATAGCACCAGTCATCGCTATGCAGGCGGGCAGACGGCACGTTTAAAGTCAGACCGTAGGAATGAGTACTTTTGCCCGTGCCCGTGGGTGCAATAAGGGTAATACCACAGCCACCTATATCTACGACGGCGGCATGGAGACTATGTATATTATGCTGCATCTCCATAATATCGGCTACTATTCCTAATGCCCAGCTTTTTACCTGGCCGTAGTAATCTGAGTTGAGCATTACAGCAGTTTTGGTTTCCGAACAATAATAAGCAAAAGGAGGCTGATCAGGTATGCCGGTTACAGCAAAGATGCAGCCGTGGGGTTCGACACCTTCCAGAGGAGCGGGGAACCAGTTGTCAATCCAGAAATCAGCCAGATGGTAGTTATTTGTGATCAGGCGGATAATTACGCCATTAATATTAGCGTTCCACGAATACAGGTGGTCATAGGGCATGTTAGCGCGGGCCAAGTCCACCTTATCATCTATTTCTGCCTTTGTAAGATTAGTCCTGGAGTCTACTCTAGCTTTGATAGCGGTGGTGATATTGCTAATGCCCCGGACTGCCTTCAAGTTGGATTTGATTGCCATAATAACCTCCCGCGGGATATTGGGGTTATTTCTACGAGGTCTTCCATTAGTTCATTTAGTATAAGTATATATTCATGTTCAATCGCCGTCAAAGGGTGGGAGGTGTCGAAAACGAATTGACACGGCATTACCCAAATAGTAGAATAAAGTAAAGGAAGGGGATATTTAATCCCCAAAAGGAGAAATCTAATGCGTGAAGAAATCGAAAAGGCTCTGGACGAGATTCGGCCTTTTTTGCGTTCTGATGGCGGGGATGTGGAGTTAATAGAGGTAACTGAGGATGGGGTTGTTAAAGTAAAGCTTCAGGGCGCTTGTGGCGGATGTCATATGTCTAATGTAACCCTGAAGAATGGGATAGAGCGGATACTAAAACAGGAAGTGCCTTCAGTTAAGGAAGTTATCGCCGTAGAGTAAAAATAGCTTCAACCAGTTGAATATACGATCTGTCAAAATGGGATGATTTTCCAATATCTTATTGTGACAAAAATAACCCCCCGATATATCGGGGGGTTATTTTTTATTATGCTCTCTCTAATTCAAAAGCTTGATGAAGGGCAATAACGGCGTTTTTAACATCTTCCTGAGCTACAATACAGGTGATTCTTATCTCGGAAGTGGTAATTAGCTGGATATTTATGCCGGCTTCATATAAGGCTTTGAACATCCGAGCGGCATAGCCCGGTGCATTTTGCATACCGGTGCCTACTACGCTAACTTTACCCAGGTTGGAATCACTTACACATTTGGATGCTCCAATGGACTTGGCTACCGGCTCTATAATCTTCATAGCCTTGGTGAGGTCGCTTTTGGATACCGTGAACGTAAGGTCGGTGATATTATTTAGACCGGCATTCTGCACAATTGTATCCACACTGATGGCTGCCTTCGACAGTGGTTCAAACAGCGATGCAGCTATACCGGGCCTATCGGGGATACCAACCAGGGTAATCTTAGCTACATCGGTATCGTGAGCAATACCCCGGACTTTATTCCTTACTTCCATAGAAGCTCCTTTATGAATCAGTGTGCCTGGATTCTCGTTGAAACTGGAAGCTACCAGAATGGGCATACTATATACCTGTCCTAACTCGACCGCACGGGGGTGCATAACCTTGGCCCCCCAGGTGGCAAGTTCTAACATTTCCTCATACCCGATATCTTTTAATCGTCGAGCCACAGGGACTATACGGGGGTCAGCGGTATACACTCCTTCAACATCGGTATAAATTTCGCATTTATCCGCCTTCAGGCCGATGGCCAATGCCACAGCAGTAGTATCCGAGCCGCCACGCCCCAGGGTGGTTACATCCATATTCCGGGTAACACCCTGAAAACCGGCTACGATAACTATTTTACCGGTTTCTAACTCGCTGGTAATGCGTTGCGCCTCTACCGACACGATACGGGCTTTTCTATGGGTTTCATCAGTCCAGATGCCTGCCTGCCCACCGGTCAGGCTGACGGCTGAATAGCCCATCGAGCGCAAGGCCATAGCCATCAGCGTAGTGGAGACAATTTCCCCTGTGGAGAGTAAAACATCCATCTCCCGCTCATCGGGGTCTGGAGTAATCTTATGGGCCAGGGCTATCAGGTCATCGGTTGTGTCCCCCATAGCCGAAACAACCACTACTACCTGGTTGCCCTGGTCATGGGACTTACCTACCCTCCGGGCTACCCGTTTGACTTTCTCGGCATCAGCTACAGAACTGCCCCCATATTTTTGAACGATGAGTGACATAAAATTAACTCCCTGATATAGTTGGTTTAAAGTTATTTATAGCATTTACTGTTCTACGCAAACTATCTGAATTTTGCATAGCTCGCTCTATTTCCCAAGTCACTGCAACAAAAGAAGACAGGGTGCCATTATAGTCAGGACCCATTATTGCCGTAGTATTAGGTACAGGAACAATACCTTCACGTATTATAGTTTTACGTGACCTCCTAGCCAAAGAAATAAGAAATGACTTAGGATCTGCGATAACATCAACATCTACCGGAATATGGGCAATATTTATACCTAAAAATGAAGCTATACCTACCCTATCTGCTAAAAGCCATGATTCGACCTCTTTTACCGCAATTCTAAATAAAAAATTCGGATGTTTAGTTTCTGGCAACCATTCTCTTATTTGGTTCGGTGCACATTCGGATTCCAAGTCTGCAAGTACAACAAATGGTATTCCTTTTGAGGCATTATTAAAACCTCGTATTTTTCGCTTAAGGTAGTCATAACCAGATTTGCCATAGCAAGAACTGATATCAAATGATGGCCGTGAGTTCACAATAATTTTGCGAATTACGACTTCACTTAATAAATCCTCAACCGCAATATTAATAGTAATTGGTTTTATCATTTGATAAGAGCCAACTGATAAGCGTTTTTAGGGGAAACTTTAGGCATAACTACTTCAGCTACGGTTAATCCCCCTTCCAGCAACTTTTTGAATTCTGGAATCGAGGATGCTGGTTCGATTTTTGTACCTTCTGGGCTAGGCGTTAAAAAAAGAATTTCTTGACCGGAAATTCCCTTGTCTGACAATAAGTCTTCATTGTGCGTGCTAAGAATAATTTGTCTTTTTTTCTGACGCTGCAATCGAGATATTAAACCGGGCAATTGAATTACAATCTCTCTATTTAAAGAAAGTTCTGGCTCCTCTAATAACAGCAAAGAATCACTCTCAAGCAGAGACCAGAGAAGACCTAGTAAACGCAAGGTTCCGTCGGAGAATTGATCCTCTCTTTGTTTCGCTCCTTTGGCGCGCCAATGCTCATACGTTGCTTCTAAATGGGGAATGCCCATTTCGTCTTTTGTTTCAATAAGATTTTTTAACTGTGGGACAGCTTTACGTAAAGCTGCCTCTATTTTGTTTAAACGAGATTGTCTCGTCTTTTCTGGTGTCTTAGCAACTCTTTCTAAAAAATATCTACCAAAAGGGTCCTCAGGAATGCCGGGCCCCGAAAAGGCAGTTGGATAACGAAGTAACTGTGGAACCAGATGTAAATATAAAACAGATTCGAAAAAACTTGCAATATCTCTAAATGGTTGATTTGCATTAATTTGTTCGAGATGTGTCTGAGTTAACCGCATATTATCTTTGTTATCTTGTTTATCAGGTCTTTCGCGTATTAGTTCATTTCCTCTCCAGACCCGTTCATAACGTAAGACTGGTAAATGTTTGCCTGTCTGTTGTTGTTTTACTCCAATTGCATATTTCCCAATTGGATTTTGTCCTGAAGATTCTGAGAGTTCTATTTCAATCTCAATATCTGAATATCGCCGTGCTGCAAGACATCGTATCTTGGATACACCACCACGATCACTAATAGCTTTTTGTAATCCTCCGCCAGGTTTTACTATATCACGTAAAAATCTAAAGACATCTAAAAAGTTTGATTTTCCCGAGGCATTTGGACCAATAATAAAAACACGGTTACCTAATGAAACATCTACATTCCTAAAATTCCGCCAGTTTTTTAGAATTACTCTGGATATTATCACTAAGTATACCCCTATGTACTTTGTTACTATATACCCAAAACTATATTTTTAATTACTTAGAAATTGTATCCTCTACCCACTATTATACTTGCTTGTAATCGGTAACCTTCTATCTCTTCCAAAGGCACGGGGGGTTATCTTAACACCCGGCGCTGCCTGCCGACGTTTATATTCGTTCCGGTCAACCATGCGGATTACCCGCCGCACTGTCTCCCCATCGTATCCCATGGCTATAATATCAGAGGCGCTGTGGTCCTCCTCCACGTAAGCCTGAATAATAGGGTCCAGGATGTCATAGGGGGGTAAGGAGTCGGTATCTTTCTGGTCCGGACGTAGCTCCGCCGACGGAGGTTTGTCTATAACAACCTGGGGAATGATGTCCCGGCCTGCCTTTTGGTTGACATAATCCGACAGTTTATATACCAGTGTTTTCGGCACATCCTTGATAACTGCAAAACCGCCGGCCATATCTCCATAGAGAGTGGCATAGCCCGTAGCCATCTCACTCTTATTACCTGTGGATAGCACCAGCCAGCCGAATTTGTTGGATAAAGCCATCAGCAGATTACCCCGCACCCGGGCTTGCAGGTTCTCCTCGGCCACACCGGGTTTGGCGCCGGCGAAAGCTGGTTCCAGTGTCTTAAGATAGCTATGATAGGTATCATTAATAGGTATCGTTATCAGTTTTATACCCAGGTTTTGTGCCAGGAGTTGAGCATCGGTTTTACTACCTTCGGATGAATACATAGAAGGCATGGACACACCGACGACGTTATCTGCGCCCAGAGCATCAACCGCAATCACAGCTACCAGAGTAGAGTCTATGCCTCCGGATAAGCCAATAACAACTTGATGAAAACCATTCTTGCGTACATAATCACCTGTTCCCAGCACCAGGGCCGAATATACCTCCTCAACCATATCCACAGTGTAGACAGACCGTTGGGGTATGGGTATCTTATGGTCCCTGGGAGCCGATTTTGATATAATTACTTGCTTAATACCTGTTTCCCCTGCTCCTTGTTTCTCCTGCCGCATACGGGGATCGCGGAGCCGGGCCCGGGTTACCCTTTCTATTTCCAGGTCGGTAACAATCAGGTCCTCAACAAAAGCTTTGCCCTGGGCGATAATTTCCCCGCGCTCATTAACTACCATACTCTGCCCATCGAAGACCAGTTCATCCTGGCCGCCGATTAAGTTGTTGTAGGAAATGAAAACGCGGTGGTCGTTAGCCCGCGTGTAGAGCATCCGTTCCCTTTTTTGTCGCTTAAGGGCATCGTACGGGGAGGCATCGATATTGACGATGAGTTCAGCGCCAGCCTGTACCTGATAGGGGATAGGCCCGGTAGGATGCCAGATATCCTCGCAGATATTAACGCCAACTCCTACGCCATAGATGATATACACCGGCGACCCGCTGCCCCGCCGGAAATACCGGTCTTCGTCGAAGACGCCGTAGTTAGGGAGATACATTTTGTGGTAGATGCCGCAGA
The DNA here is from genome assembly GCA_015661045.1 of Dehalococcoidia bacterium. Classification (GTDB taxonomy): domain Bacteria; phylum Chloroflexota; class Dehalococcoidia; order JACVQG01; family JACVQG01; genus JACVQG01. The sequence goes on from JACVQG010000019.1 coordinate 7,589, forward strand.
GTTTCCCGTCGAAGATAACAGCGGCGGAATTATACAGGTCTTCCTGGGAATCAACGAATCCCACAACGACCGCTATATCCCGGGAATAATTTACTACTTCCTCGAGACAGGTCCGGTTATCCTTAATGAATTCCGCTTTAAATAGCAGGTCCTCCGGTGGATAGCCGGTGATTGCCAGTTCAGGGAAACTGAGCAAATCCACCCCGAGATTACGGGCTTGGTCTATATATTGTTTTATCCTGGCTGTATTTCCCTTTAGGTCGCCAACGGTGGAATTTATCTGAGCCAATCCCAGGCGCAGGTTGCGCACTGAATCCAGTCCTTTACAGAATAGGTAAATATCGTTTTAATTCGTAATCAGTTACCTGAACCCGGTACCTATCCCACTCTATTTTCTTGTTAGTTATAAATGTATTAAATACGTGTTCTCCCAGCGCCTTCCGCACTACCTCGCTGCTCTCAGTGAGCACGAGCGCTTCCTGGAGACTACCCGGAAGTGTATTTATTCCGAGTTGACGCCTCTTTTCTTCGGACATTTCGTAAACATTTTCTTCTACCGGCTCTGGCAGTTTGTAGTCTTTTTCGATACCTTCCAGACCTGCAGCCAGCATGACACTGAAAGTCAGGTAGGGGTTGCAGGCCGGGTCTGGCGAGCGGTATTCAATGCGGGTGGAGTTCTCTTTACCGGGTTTATATTCAGGTACGCGCACTAAATCCGACCGGTTCCGCTTGGCCCACGTGATATATACAGGGGCTTCATAACCGGGAACCAGACGTTTGTAGGAGTTCACCCACTGGCTGGTAACTGACGTTATTTCTTTAGAGTGGCGTAAAAGCCCGGCCGTATAGCTTTTGGCCATTGGAGACAGGTGGTATATGTCTTTGGCATCAAAGAAGGCATTACGGCTTCCTTTAAACAGGGACTGGTGAACATGCATGCCGCTGCCATTTATACCAAATATCGGTTTGGGCATAAAAGTGGCATATACGCCGTGCTGTTGTGCTACCTGCTTCACCACGATTCTGTAGGTCATGACATTATCCGCCATTGTCAGAGCATCGGTATACCGCAGGTCTATTTCATGCTGGCTGGGCGCTACCTCGTGGTGACTATATTCTACCCCGATGCCCATCGCCTCCAATACCAGAACTGTGTCGCGCCGCAAGTCACTGGCGATGTCCGGGGGGGTAAGGTCAAAATAGCCGCCATGGTCAAGGGGGATTGGAGATTCGGAGTTCTGGAAATAGAAATACTCCAGTTCTGGCCCAACGTAAAATGTTAAACCCATGTCGGCAGCCCGTTTTAAATTCCTCTTTAAAACAAAGCGGGGGTCTCCTTCAAAGGGTTCTCCTCCAGGCCACAGAATATCGCAAAACATACGGCCTACCCCGGGTTCTTTAGGACGCCAGGGGAGGATTTGAAATGTGGTTGGGTCAGGTAGAGCTATCATATCACTTTCATCAATGCGGGCAAAACCCTCGATAGACGAGCCGTCAAAACCCATCCCTTCTTTCAAAGCCCCTTCCAGTTCCTCTGCTGTGATAGCAAAGCTTTTTAAAACTCCCAGTATATCCGTGAACCACAGGCGGATGAATTTTATGTTGTTCTCTTTTACCATTTTTAGTACATATTCTTGCGCATTTGCTTTAGATGCAGGGCGTTTGGCTGGCATTTTGGGGCCTACCTTTCAATATTTGGATTCTTGATAACCTTTAACCATGAAACCACAAACAGGCTTACAAGTCAAGGCACGGTTGAGCATTTTATAGATTGCGTGATATTTTATAAGGCTTGAAAGGGTGATATAATGACTGCGTCAAGGCTATTTATGTAAGAATAATATAGGCTCAATTTGCATATTTTTATATCTTTGCGGTGATTAATTTACATTGGGGAGGTCCAAAAATGCCATCATATCCGGGTTTTCTATTAAATCCAATAGTTATCATTTTGATACTCTTATGGACAGTGCCCTGGAAAGGATTTGCGCTCTGGAGAGCGGCCAGGAACAACCATAGATGGTGGTTTGGCGTTTTATTGGTAGTAAATACACTGGCAATTTTAGAGATTTTGTATATCTTTGTGTTTTCCCGGAAAAAACCTCCTGCATAAAAACATAAGATACCTGTATTATCATTCTACTTTCTAAAGTAATAATAAGAAATGGGGATATTTAGGCGTCTTGACAGCTATCCAATTGAGAAAAGGGGATGATATGTTTCTGGCTAAGGTCTATGTTACACTCAAACCTACGGTGAATGACCCTCAGGGGCTTACAATAAAAGGCGGTTTACACACGCTTGGCTTTACCTCAGTGAAACAGGTTAGGGCGGGCAAATATATGGAAATCCAGATAGAGGCAACGGATAAGACCATTGCTGCAGAGTCGGTTAAAGCAATGTGCCAGAAACTTCTGGCAAACCCTGTAATCGAGATATACCGGTTTGAGATGGAGGAACTGCCTGTAGCCTCTCCAACTTGATAGCCCTTTATTCGTACCGCAACGCCTGAATTGGATCCAGCCGTGCAGCCCTGGATGCGGGGTAAATTCCAAAGAAAAGACCAATCCCCGCAGCGACTGAAACTGCCAGGATGATAATGCCCGGCGTTATAACAGCGGTCATAGGCTGTCCACCTGTCATGCTGAAGCGCGAGAATGCTCTCGACATAAGCCACCCCACGACAATTCCGAGGAAACCGCCGCTCAGGCTGAGCACAACGGATTCGAACAGAAACTGGACTAAAATATCGCGCCGTTTGGCCCCTACTGCCTTGCGGATACCTATCTCACGGATGCGTTCGGTCACGGATACCAGCATTATGTTCATAATGCCGATGCCGCCAACGAGTAAGGAAATTCCGGCGATACTTCCCAGGAATATACTCATTATCTGAGTTATCTGGGCAAACGCTTTAAGCACATCTTCCAGGCTGGTCACTGTGAAATCGTCATCACCCAGGATGTTGTGCCTTTCGCGGAGTACCGCAGCGATATTGTCTTTGGCAGCCGGAATATCCGCCGCGTCCTCTACCTTAACATTGATATTCTGCACCCGGGTTTGACCCCTGGAAGTAATCGCCCTATCCAATTGAGATGCCGTGGTCAGGGGTATAGCTACTAAATCGTCTCCTGTACCTGCGCTACCCTTACTCTCCAACACTCCAATAACCTTGAAACGCATGCGTCGGATGCTCAGGGATTGACCCAGGGCATCACCATCGGGGAACAACGTCTGGGCGGTAAGACTACCCAGAACGGCTACACGGGAGCGAGCGTCAACATTGGTTTGGCTGATAAAATCTCCACTGGAAATGGAATAGTTCAATGCATCAAAATATTCCGGGGTTACCCCAA
>JACVQG010000230.1 GCA_015661045.1 Dehalococcoidia bacterium
CTGCGTTAAAGCGAGCCAAATACGAAATTATAGAAGACGAAGAGCCATACTATGGGGAAGTCCCTGAATTAGAAGGGGTATGGGCTTCCGGTAAAACACTGGAAGATTGTCGCCATAACCTGGCAGATGTCATTGATGGCTGGCTTTTCGTCAGGCTTCATAAGGAATTACCTGTTCCATCGGAATATATGATTTGAATTTATCCAGCAAACAAGCCACCCTTACCTCCCTCCTCCGCTCCATGTCCTCCATCCTTGTCGCCTACTCTGGCGGTGTGGATAGCACCTTCCTGGCGGCGGTAGCGCATGAAGTATTGGGGGACAAAGCCCTGGCAGTGACCGCGGCCTCGCCTACCTATCCACAACGGGAGGTGGAGGCTGCCACAGAGCTGGCTAAAAAACTAGGCTTGCGCCACATGGTCGTGGACAGCCACGAGATGGATGACCCCCACTTTACCGCCAACGATAACTACCGCTGCTACTACTGCAAGGGCGAGCTATTCCACGTCCTCAAAGCCATCGCTGAGCACGAGGGCATCCAGTGGGTGGCCGACGGCTCCAACACCGACGATCTCAAGGACTTCCGCCCCGGCCGCCAGGCGGCTAAAGAGCTTGGTGTCAGAAGCCCTCTGGTGGAAGCGGGGCTGAACAAGGCAGATATACGCTTCCTCTCAAAGCAGATGGGCCTACCCACCTGGGATAAGCCGCCGCTGGCCTGCCTGGCCTCCCGTCTGCCCTACGGCACTCCGGTAACTGAAGAAAATGTGGCACAGGTCGCTAAGGCAGAGGAGTATCTCCTCAGTTTGGGACTGAAACAGTTGCGGGTACGGCACCACGGGAGCATCGCCCGTATCGAGGTGGACCCATCAGACATACCGATGTTCTTGGACGTGTCTCGCCGGCAAGAGGTTGTGGAGAAGCTGCGCTCTCTGGGCTACACCTATGTTACCCTGGACTTGCAGGGATACCGCACCGGCAGCATGAATGAAACCTAGAGTAGGGGCAGACCTCGTGTCTGCCCATTTGGGAGACGAGACCTCGCCCCCACCACATTTGTTCTAACAATTGAACGCCGAAAGGTCTATCAAGGAAACTTTTTTGTCGTTCTAACCTCTTGTCCTATGCCCGGTGGCCGACATCGGGGCCTTTTTGCCAGTCCTTCACTTCTTCCTTTTGCTCCAGGGGGTGGCCCATAATAGCGGAGTGTATATCGAAGATAAAAGCCTGCCATTCGGCGGGGGTATTTGGGTCGGCATTGAAATGCTGGTGCTCGCACCCCCCGGGTTTAACAGGCAGTATCACCAGATCACCCTTCTCCCAGTCATACCTTGCTCCGTCTACGATTGTGTAGCCTTTCCCCTCGAGAATAAACAAGGCTAATCCCCCCTGATGGGTATGCTTACCGGAGTGTTTTATAACGCGTATCTGGAATAGTATCCAGAAAGGCACAGCCAGCTCCGGCCAGATGTGGGCATAGGAGTAATATCTTGAAAGGGCCTGGCGGTCCTGCCGCCACTCCAGGTCTTTGCCTTTTATAACTACCTTACCTTGCTCGCGCTGCTGGCGGAATTCGGCGAAGGTTGAATATTTTATCATATATAGATTGTTCGGGTTCGGGTTCTTTGCGCCTCTCGGACATTCTCTCCATTATAATGGCTTCCCTTCTTTAAAAACTTTCGTGTTTAAACTTACCTGCCCAATTATCTATGGCAATGTAGGGGTTGTTTTTGCTTGCTGAGCAGCCAGTCTTTTCTCGGCTATTTGCCATAGAAGCGCGCTGACTCCGAGAACCAAACCGATCAGGTCCGTCCTCCACCCGGGGATGACCAATAACAGGCCGCCTGCTCCCAGTATCACCCGCTGAACAACATTGGCGGATTTCAGAAGATATCCTTCAAGGGAGCCGGCCAACAAGGTTACTCCAATCAGGGCAGTTATGGTAGCTTGAATTATATCCACAGGTTCTCCTATCATGAGAAGGACAGGATTATAGACGAACATGAAGGGAACTATCATTAACACGATGCCGAGACGCATGGACTGAAAACCAGTTTTCATCATTGGAGCGCCCGCCAGCGAGGCCGCAGCAAAGGCAGCAGGGCATACAGGCGGAGTTATATGACCCAACATGGCATAAAAGAAAATGAAAAAGTGCGCGACGCGTTCCTCTATTCCCACCTGCACCAGAGCCGGCGCTACCAGGGCAGCCAGGATCAGGTAGGCGGGTACGCTGGGCAATCCCATCCCGAATATATAAACGGTGACGAATGTCAATAGCAACAAAATGAATTTGTTGCCGCCTGAGACCTCAACTAAACCTCCGGCTATGTTTGGTCCTAACCCGGTGAGGGTGATGGCGGTAACAATGATAGCTAGACCTGCAACTACAGCTCCAATATCTATCATAGACTGGGCAGCATTGCCCAGTCCATTCAAAAACTTCTGTAGATTGATTCTGGATTCTTTCCTGATCAGGCCGACAACAAGTAAGGTTATTAGAGCATAGAACGCCGACCTTTCTGCAGAGAAGTGCCATACCCCTAAAAATAGAATCAGAACAATGATGGGCACGAGGTAATGCGACCCCCGGATAAGCACTTTTTTCAATTTTGGAAGCTCTTCCGGTGGAAGGCCCTTCAATTTATGCTTGACAGCGTGGAAGTCGAGTTGCCAGTACAGTGCGACGTAATAAAGTACCGATGGGATTATCGCCATTACACATATGGTCCAATAGGGAATTTCGAGAAGTTGTGACATCAGGAAAGCTACAGAACCCATTACCGGCGGTACCAGTTGCCCGCCGGTGCTACTAACGGCCTCAACCGCACCGGCAAAGTGGGCGGGATAGCCGGTACGCTTCATAAGAGGGATAGTGACTACACCTGATGCGACCACATTGGCTACCGCGCTGCCGGTTACTGTGCCAAGAAATGTGTCGGCAACTATTACGACCTTAGCAGGCCCACCACGGAAGCGGCCAGCGGCGGCTAGCGCCAGGTCGGTGAACCACTGGGCAGCGCCGCTTATCTGAAGAAACGCGGCGAATAGCAGGAAGGCAAATATGACGGTTATAACAATATGTAGCATGTCGCCAAAGATACCTATATTGGATAGATATAGAGTGGAGAGCATCCTGGCTGGAGAATAGCCTCGACCCTGAAGGAAGCCGGGAAGGGAAGCAGATATAATAGGATAGATGAAGAACACGACCAGTAATATCGAGACCACCATACCCATAGTGCGGCGGACAGCTTCAATTATAGCAATAATCAGCATAGCGCCTAAAACGAGTTCGTAGGTGTTCCAACCCTCAACACCTTTTGTCTTGGCTTGATAGGTAAAGAAATAGTAGAGTATAGGGATAGTTACCATAGCTATGAGCAAGCCATCAAACCACGGTACTGTATCCCGGCGCTCTTTAGACCTCGATGGCATCAACATAAAAGTCAATACCAGTATAATCAGCAATCCCAGCGCCCTGACCTGGGGAAGGTACAGGAATAATTCTTTGGTAGTCAGATAGCCCAGGTTGTACATTAGCAGGAACCCAACCAGGAATATACTTAGAGAAATGAAGACGACATGGAGAGGTCCCTTAAAAATTCTGAAACGAGTAGCTTCTTTTTCAAGAATGTTTTGTTGATTCATTTAGTTCAGTACCTCAATCAGTACCATTTTGCGTTCAAGGGTAACATACTGTAGCGGTGGTTTTTTTGGGGAAAGAATTATTACAACGACGAAGTGCAGGACATAACTGTCGTTTAACCCCAACGATTAGCGGATTACAAAATAACACCCCCCCCCAACTCCCTACCACTCAACTATACGAATAGCTGTGGGAGGTGGTCCGGACGGGTTCGTCGCAAACCACCTCCCACAGCATCAGAATCAATTCCTACTTCTTTTTCATATCTGTAACTATTTTCATCAACACGTTCTGTTTTGCCTCTACTTCAGGGGTCCACATATTTTTGTCTTTCAGGTACTTTACCACTCCGGAATGGAAAGGCAGGATCTGGAATTTAATTGTTCTTTCCAGACTGATTTCGGCAGCTCGCGGGAATGCGGTTTTATAGTCATTGTAATGAGTATCGGCAGCCTCCACCATTTTATAAACGGTCTCTTCAGGAAGGTCATCCGGCACTACCCAGACACCGGTAACGTTGGCTATTACCGGAATATCGGTCTTAAAACTCATTCCCAGGTAATTGGCCGGATAAGCATATTCAAAGAAAGAACCCGGGACTCCCAGATCATCGTTCAGGGCTTTTATAGTCCCAGGCAAATCAGGGTAGGGGATGAGCTTTATTCCTACTGCCTTATCAGCTTCCTGGGCTGCAGGATTCATTGTTTCAACCAGACCTACTGCTTTACCAGCAATAACCTCTTTCCAGGCATCGGGGGTGCTGGCAAATGGCAGGACGGTTACTTTATCGGCAATGCCCATGCGTTTAAGGACTGTTGCGGTAGTCCATCCCAGCGCAAACATATTGGGATTCGATGCAAATACCTTCTTACCAACTAAATCATTCCAACTCTCTACTCCGCTGTCCTTTCTAACAAGAAGGTGACCGGGGACTGAATTACGCGAACCATACATCTGGCGCATCCAGGGATGAGTACCGGTTCCGGAATACTCCTTGGTGCCCATAAAATAGGTCAAGATGTCATAGTTATCTCCTGAACCTATCTCCATTTCTCTCTTCTCGATAAGAGGCCCCCAGGAACGTACTCCTCCCACAGGCTCGACAACTAACCGCATCCCGGAGAACTTGGTTACAGCGTCGGCCACAGCCACGTCAACGGCGTATGAAGTAGTACCAATCTCTCGAGTACCGAGGGACATGACTGAACGCACCGGGCGCTTTACATCAGGCGCAGGTGCGGCTGGTTTACCGATATTACAACCGGCAATCAGCAATGCCAAAATACCAATCAGGCAAAACACCATCAGACCCTTACTTCTGCTCATAATGTTACTCCTTTCGATTGAATAATATTTATTT
>JACVQG010000231.1 GCA_015661045.1 Dehalococcoidia bacterium
AGCGGTTGATTCGGCCACAACACTTCATCAATGAGAAGGTCGACCCTTTGGGACGGAGAATCACGGCTCATATTTATCTCTTCAAAAATGACCTGCCGTTCCTTCTCAACTTCCTCAGGTTGAAATCGGGGGTACCGGAACATATCCGATAATACATCCACAGCCAACTGGAAATGGGGGCGAGCCACTTTTACCCAGTAAACGGTCAACTCTTTATCGGTTCCCCCATTCAATATCCCCCCTACACCCTCAACTGCTTCTGAAAGCTCCCGTGGAGTGGCCCACCGTTTACTACCTTTGAACAGGATATGTTCTAAAAAATGGGATATTCCGGCATTTCCATCAGTCTCGTAGCGAGACCCGGTTCCTACAAATATAGTTACACACACCGAGTAGGTATTTGGCATGGTGCTGGTGACAATACGGAGTCCGTTATCCAGATGAGTAAGTTTATACACTAATAAGCCTCCATTAACCATTCTATTAGAGGTTAAGGTCTGAGTCAATGGAAAATAAAAAGCCAGCCGCTCTATCATTAGAGCAACTGGCTTTATTTGGATTATACGAACAAAAGATTTGTTATTATTTTGCGATCCCCAACACTTTCTTACCCTCCGGAGTTATCCGGTCCATCGTCCAGCGTGGTTCCCAGACCATATCAACCTGGGCTTCGTGAACGCCCTCGACCGAGAGTACGCGTTGCTTTACATCCCGGGATATAGAAGCATGGAGGGGGCAACCGGGGGCGGTGAGTGTCATCTGGATTTTCACTTTATCTTCGTTAACATCTACGCCATAGATAAGCCCCAGGTCAACTATATTCAACGGGATTTCCGGGTCATAACATTGTTTTAAAACCTCTAACACTGCTTCCTGGGTTACCATTAAACACCTCCCGGTTATTTCTTCGAAGTTAGCTGATGATACCACTTTATTAGACTGGCGCCTCTACGGCATTTATCCTGGCCACCATCTCTCTCAACGTCTCCGGGTCAAGAGCCTCTTCAGCTAGAGGGAAGAGAATATTATCCTCTTTCTGGATATGACTCCTTAATAAACCTACTATGTGGCTGGAAATCTGTTGCACAGCTAGCGCTATTTTACCCGCCGAGTCGGGTTGTGCAACTTTGAGTTCATCTACCTTCTCGTGGAGTACATCCAGTGTTCTCCATAATGACTGGTGCTCATCCAGCATGGCTGCGATAGGGCCTTCGCGTCCTATAACCCTGGCCAGGTAAGGGAATAAAATCGCCTCCTCGTGGTGGAAATGCACCTTTAATTCACCATCGAAAAAACCGAAAACTTTATCCAGGTCTATCCAGGCCGCATCCTCGTTCCGCTTCAATGCAACAGACGCCTTTTCTAAAAGCTCTAATTCCCCGAGGGCTGTGCGGTGCGCCGAACGCAATAAATCTAACGGCTTCTCTGCCATAATAATCACCTCTTTAATCTTTTAATCGTGGCTATCCATTCCCGTGGCGACTTTTCTTCCGACTTCCAGTCGAACTGGCCCTCCCTCTCCATCATGAACTGGTAACGAAGAGGACGTGGATCATGGTCATTGATGATCACCAGCGCTTCTCCAACATCCAAACCGTCGAAAATCTCAAATATTTTCGGATGACGCTCCCATGGCGGGATTATCCTTACATCTAAAGTAACCGTCTTAACCTGTGTCATCGCACTACCTCCATAATAAAATTAGAAAACATTATCTCTGCCAGACGTCTTAGTTCTTCACACCTTTGGGATAAATCGGGTGGAGTTAGTTCGCCCACTACCGGACGGCCTGGTTCCTTTAGCTCCGCCCCGTTAATAGAAATCCAATTATTCAGGATTGCCGGGGTAACCTCAAGATGAAACTGAAGCGCATAAGCATTTTCCCTATAGCAAAATGCCTGATTGTCGCACCCGGAGGAGCTTGCTAACTTGATTGCCCCATCCGGAATATGAAATGTATCGCCATGCCACTGAAATACGGGTAATTCTTGAGGTAAGCCGTGAAACAATCTGTCATCAGCAGCCTGTGCAGTTAATTGGACACGGTTAAAACCGATCTCTTTAACCGGATTGGCAACCACCTTTGCTCCTGATGCTTTAGCCAGGAGCTGTGCTCCCAGGCAAATACCCAAAAAGGGCATGGATTGGTTTATGGCTTGTTTGATTGCTCTATCTTGCCCGGATAGATAGGGGTATTTATCCTCTTCGTAGACGTTCATTGGGCCGCCCAGCACAATAAGGGCTTCATACAATGATAAAGGTGGAATACTATCACCCTTATAGAAGGCCACAGTATCATAAGGTATTCCCCATCTTTTAAGGAACTCACCTAAAAGGCCCGGCCCCTCGACCTGCACCTGCTGAAAGATTAACAACTTCATATTTGAATCTCTGTCTTAACATAATTCTACGTGGGTTTCATAACTTTGTATGCGACTTTTGTCTCAGGAAAATTTTAATTATCTATTCTCCCGAAAATAGATGCTTTCTGTCATCCTGGAGGAGTCACGAGTTATCGGGACGACGAAGGATCTCAGGGAGGGGTAGAAAAACATAAACAATCTTTATATCCGGGATACTAAATGATAACAATAAGATGGCATATCCCCCACCCTGAGATTCTTCGCTTCGCTCCAGAATGACAGCATTACAGTCTATTTTCATCCTTCAGGGTGCGTATATTAAGGAGCATGGTGGATTTATCTTAGAAACATAAAGGGGACGCTCCGATCGATCGGAGCGTCCCCTTCTCATCTATAAACTGATAAACTATTATTTTTAGGCCCGTATCTCCTGCCGCATGAACCTTATGTAGGCGATGGCAAATATCACCAGCGTTAACGCTATTATGGTTGTAAGTTGAGGCCAGACTAAATTCAAACTCTGGCTCAAAGGTAGGGGGGTGGGGATTAGTCCCTGGACTTGCTGCCTGAGTACCGGTCCCAAACTGCGGACACTGGGGCTAACTATGGTTGAAACCGCTTCGTCATACAATGTCGTTGGTGATATTCGCATGATGCCCTGTTTTAGATTAATATTACTGAGCGCAACCTCTGGAGAGGTACCCTCCGTAATCGGGATAGCGGCATCAGCGATAGCCGCGGAAATCATGAACATAAAGAAGGAAAAGAAAACCCATAGCCCTATAGTGGCTAGCGCAGAGGTGGCTGTCCGGCGGAAGACAATGGAGAATAATATAGCTAAACCAAGCCAGAAAGCAATATAGATTACCGAAATAAAAACAAAGAGCAATAGTCGCAATATCTCTTCCTGTATGGGAGGTACACCAATCAGTTGCAGACCTAAACCTGATACAATTAATATTAAACTCAGCAGCATCACAGCTATGGTTGTTACCCCGGCCAGAAATTTGCCATTGATAACCGAGTCCCGATAGAGGGGTTGGGATAAGACGCGGCTCATCGTACCCTCGGCCATCTCCCGGTTAATAGCATCGAAACCCAGGGCAAGCCCTATCAGCGGGCCAAAGAAACCAACAAACGACGTAAATGGTGGTAATAGACCGCTGGA
>JACVQG010000232.1 GCA_015661045.1 Dehalococcoidia bacterium
GGGCGACCTGATCGCCCTGGGGAGGGATGCCGCTGTGGCTAACATATCCGGGAAGGTTTTCAATAACTTCCCGGCATGGGTGGTGTGGCGCTCCGTCCACTTGATGAAGGTGCCCGGTTTCCGTAACCGTATAAGCGTAGCCCAGGACTGGAGCTTTGACTATATTCTCCGCCGGGACACAATGCACCTGGAATAATAAAACTAAAAATTGTCTTGTTAACATATATCCCATTCCCCTGAGTAGAATAAGAACGCCTTCCTTTGGATTCCGGCGTTATCACGTTTTTGTTATTTCATGTTTATTCTCCTTCATATATTGCTTAATCCTAAACTGCCGGGAAAGCGAACGCAATGAGTAATAACCGGCCTAAAGTGAAAATTATTAAAGTTGGTACCACCTATATAGCGCCATCAGAGCAGGCATCTAACATACTCCTGCAAATCAAACGTGACTTGGGGATAGGTGGTGGTTCTACGGTAACTCTGATAGAGGCAGACAGGCGAATCCTGGTTGATACTGGCTTTGACTACGAGTGGCTGGATACACCAGTTAACGGCCAGAAAAATGCTGAAAATCTTATGAGATCTTTGAAAGACCTGGACATGGTACCTGACGATATTGATGTAGTGTTTATTACCCACTGGCATAAAGACCATTTCGGCAACCTGGGAATATTTAACAAAGCGGAGCGCCTCGCTCCGAATGGTATAGTAGAGCGATTTGGGCTAAAGGATTTCAGGGGTATTGAGAATCAAGAGGAGATCACGTCAGGCGTTAGGATGATACTCACTCCTGGTCATACGATTGACCATGCCTCACTCACAGTTAACACGGTGGCCGGAGGTATCACGGCCAGAGTTACAGTCGCTGGTGATGCTGTAATTTCCCACGGCTACTTCGATTCAGGTCGCATCTGGCAATACAATGCGGACTTCTATAGCGTCAACAAAGCACGGGAGAGCCTGCTACATTTGATAGATGTTTCTGACGTCATCATTCCGGGGCATGGAGATCCCTTCATGGCATATAAACCACCATGGACTAAGTCCAAATACAACAAAACTCAATCAAAATAGGCATATTAACAAATTTAACTTCAATCCCCTGCTGTCTCAGTAGATGCACTTATTCCCCAATCCAACCAGTTCACGAATCCAACTTGACAAAGCACCTATGCTCAAATAATATGTTACTAATTCTCCGAAACCTTATTTTCAGGCAATCTAATCGTGGAGGTGATTCATGAAAAGGGCTATATCTATTGCAACAGCGCTCGGATTGATACTTTTGACCATACTTGCAGCCTGTGCGCCGCCGGGTAGCGCTCCAACCCCTGCCCCAGCGCCCACGACTTCGATTCAACCAGCTTCACCTCTACCATCGGCTAAACCCCAGACCCCAGAGGATGCTGCTTGGGAAAAAATAGTTGAGGCGGCTAAAAAAGAAGGAAACCTAACAATCTATTCCTACAGTTTTGTGGGAGATATCGGCATAGCAATGAGCCGTGCCTTCAAGGATAGATACGGTATCACCGTGGATATTGTCACCGGCCGTGGAGCCGAGTTCCTGGAAAGGGTAAAGACAGAAAAACGGATAGGTAGTTTGGTGGCCGATATGACTGAAGGCAGCGCCCTCCATCTGAAAAATATGAAAAACGAAGGGCTTACAATCAACGTAACCGATGACCTTCCCGCCTTCAGGGAGAAAGACGTCTGGGTAGCTAATATCTTCGGAATAGATCCCCAGGCTAAGCACGTTATCGCCTTTAATTTCACCCTCTACACTCCGTTCGTCAATTCTAACCTCGTCAAACCAGGCGATGAGCCCAAGGTATGGAAAGACTTTCTCGACCCGAAATGGAAAGGCAAGATTGTGGCCACAGACCCACTTACCAGTGGCGGGTTGTACCAGCTCTTCGTCCCACTGCTCAGAGAGAAAGTCATAGACGATAATTTTCTAAAATCCCTTAAACAACAGGACTTAAGGTTCTCCAGCGCCCTGCCCGATGAAGGCGGTATTTTAGCGCGCGGCGAGCGCCATATCTCTCTGCGGGGTGTGGACTCCGTCTACGCTAGATTTGCCGCAGAGGGGGCGCCAATCAGGGCTATTGCTATAAACGACGGGACGGTGCTTTCAGTCCTTACGACAGCAGCCTATGCCGGCGCGCCACACCCCAATGCAGCCAAGGTCTTCATCAACTGGTTCCTCTCACCTGAGGGTCAGGCAATTTTTGGCAAGAACGCAACAGTAGCTTCGGTACGCAAGGATGTTTCCAATTTCCTGCCCTTACCGGCCCGCATTACCCCCACTCGTCCCATCCTGTTGACAAATGAGGATAACGACCAGGCCACCCAGTTCTTCCGCGATCGTTATCTGGAGAAGCTCTGGGGCCGCTGATAGCTGAGAGTTAGTATACGTTGACCCCTCTTTCTGCCTTACGATGAAGGCCGAAAGAGGGGCTTGTTTTTTGCGCCAAAAATCCCCTGACCACCAATACGGTCTATATGTCATTTCCGCATTGAAACCATATTCACGTTTCAACTGATATAGTGTAAAATACAAATTGTACTTTGGTTCGCATTTATTCCCAAATGGACTGATTGAAAATAAATTTTACGGGAGATGACTAAATGAAACATTTCAATTACGCGGTGTTACTGGTGGGTATGGCGGTGCTCATGGTAATTTCAGCCTGTGCACCGGGCAGCACTCCAACCCCGGCGCCGGCAGCGCCGACTCCGGCTAATACCAGCATTTCCACCTCCAACGTCTCACCTCCCACTTCTCAAGACACGGCCTGGGATAAAATCGTCGAAGCTGCAAAAAAAGAGGGTAAACTTACTATTTATTCCTTTAACTTTGTCGGGGATACCGGTATATCTATTGCTAAGGCTTTCAAGGAAAAGTATGGTATCACAGTAGAGATAATTACGGGACGGGGCGCTGAATTTACGGAGAGGCTGAAAACTGAAAAACGGATGGGTAGTATTCTGGCTGATGTATGTGACAACAATGCCACGAACGCTAAAACGATGAAGAAGGAAGGGTTAACAAAAAGCGTAGCCGGTGAATTGCCGGTGTTACGTGAGAAGGGTGTATGGGTGGCTGATGTCCTGGGCATAGACCCTCAGGATAAGCATCTTATCAGCTTTAACTTTACTATCTATAGCCCGTGGGTGAACACCAGGCTGGTCAAGTCAGGAGAAGAACCTAAAGTATGGAAAGACCTCCTGGATCCTAAGTGGAAAAGCAAGATGATAGCCACAGATACCACCACTAGCCCCGGATTATATCAATCCTTCGTACCGCTTATACGGGAAAAGGTAGTAGATACAGAATTCCTCAAGGCATTGTATAATCAAGACTTAAGATTCTCCAGCACTATACAAGATGAAGCCGGGTTACTCGCCAGAGGCGACCGCGCCATCTCCATCAGAGGAAACGATTCAGTTTATAGCCGGTTTATAAACGAGGGTGCGCCAATCAAAGTTATAGA
Source organism: Dehalococcoidia bacterium (assembly GCA_015661045.1). Classification (GTDB taxonomy): domain Bacteria; phylum Chloroflexota; class Dehalococcoidia; order JACVQG01; family JACVQG01; genus JACVQG01. Next base: position 3,498 of record JACVQG010000232.1, read on the forward strand.
CCTCAGCGATGGAGTTGTCCTGAGCGTAATATC
>JACVQG010000020.1 GCA_015661045.1 Dehalococcoidia bacterium
TTCCGGGGACAGGCGGGTGGGTTTTATACTCAAGAGGTCCGCATCCGTGGCATCAGAGAGGGCTTTTTATTAACAACTTTAGCTGGTGAGCAGGCGACCCCGGCTCATATTAACCTTTCTGGTAAGCCCCGGGTGGGGAAATATGGTGTTGACCTTGCCAGCCTGGAAAGGGTGGGAGTAGCTGCTATCCGCAAGGCGATAGCTGAGGATGACGTGGTTGTGGTGGATGAGATAGGCAAAATGGAGCTATTTTCCGGGGCTTTCCGGGAGGCAGTAACCGAGGCTTTATCAAGCGGTAAAAAGGTGCTGGGCACAATTATGCTGGCTCCTCACACCTGGGCGGATAACATAAAACGTATGCCCCGGGTGCGGTTGTTGTTTTTAACCAGGAGTAATCACGAACAGGTAAAAGAAGAGATAATGCGCTGGCTAGAAAATTGAAATGTTTGTTATTGAACCCTCCGAGCTGGTAAAGGCTTTGCTCAGACCGGAGGCATATCTCCACCGGCCACAAAAGGTGGAACTAGCCCAGACGCAGATGTCGCTGGTCTTTATGACCGGCCAACTGGCTTATAAGGTAAAGAAGCCAGTCAACCTGGGGTATCTGGACTACACCACCCTGGAAAAGCGGCATTTCTTCTGCCAGCAAGAGGTCAAACTTAACCGCCGGCTTTGTCCCGAAGTTTATCTTGGCGTAGCGGCTATCTGCCGGCAGGGGAATAGTCTGGTTGTGGAGGGGGAGGGCGATGTGGTGGAATATGCAGTTAAAATGCTGCAACTTCCCCAGGACAGGATGATGGATATCCTGCTGGAAAACAACCAGGTCACTGAAGATATGGTCAGGCGGGTAGCAACCCTTATGGCCCGGTTTCACAGGGAGACTGAGACCAGCCCGGCCATCAGCGCTTTCGGCGGTCTGGATATTATCGAGACCAACACCGAGGAGAATTTCTCTCAAACCGTAAAGTATATAGGTACGGCAATTTCAGCCGATGAATGTGAGACTTTTAAGGATTTCACCCGGCGATTCATCAAGGAGCAGGCGACTCTCTTCAACCGGCGAGTCGAGGAGGGGCGTATCCGTGATTGCCACGGGGACCTCCATGCGGCCAATATCTGTTTTTCGGAAATCCCGCGACGCATCGGAGGAAGCGATGGACTGGTAATCTATGATTGTATCGAGTTCAATGACCGTTTCCGCTACTGCGATGTAGCCTCGGAGATAGCCTTTCTGGCCATGGACCTGGACTTCCACGGAAGACCCGACCTGGCAATAACTTTTGCTCAATCATATATAGCTCTCTCAGGGGATTGGAAATTAGGCGAGCTACTCGGTTTTTACAAAGGCTACCGGGCTTATACACGGGGGAAGGTGGAGTGTTTTAAATCTGAGGATGGGTTAGTTTCAGCGGCTGACAGGGAAAAGGCGTTAAAACGGGCCCGGGCATATTTCAAACTGGCTTATTCGTATATACCAGGTACCAAAGCAACGGCATCTTCAAACCCGGTAGAAAGCACTCAAAAGATATCCAGGAAGGAAAAGCGGCCTTTTTTATTAATAACTACAGGATTAATAGGCACCGGCAAAACTACCCTGGCCGAGGCTCTGGCAAAAAAACTAAATATGGCCGTTATTTCCTCAGATATGACGCGCAAGAACCTGGCCGGTATTCCATCGATGCAACACCATTATGAGGAGTTCGAAAAAGGTTTGTATTCAATTGAATCAACCAAACGTACCTATGATGCCCTTTTTGAGGAGGCAGATAAATTGCTGACCAAAGGGAAATCCCTAATCCTGGATGCATCTTTCCGGAATGCAGAGGACCGGAGACGCGCTCAGCAATTAGCGCAAGCCCGAAATGCCCATTTCTGCATTTTGGAGATTACCTGTCCTGAAGAGATAGTGCGTAAGCGCCTGGAGCAACGGCTGCTTCAAGCTGATGTGCCTTCGGATGGAAGGTTGGAAACTTACATTGTCCAGAAACGGAAATTTGACCGGGTAGACCCCGGGCTACCGCAGATACGGTTAGATACCTCTCGCCCTGTTGGTGAGCTGGTGGAGCACGTAAAAGAACTACTAAAAACCCGTAAACCATCGTCAACCTCCAGAAGGAGGCGTTGACACGTCTAACGCAACCCGCGGACGCTCCTTCTGGGGGCAGACATTTACCTCTCTCAACTACAGAAACTTCCGCTTCGTCTGGCTGGGATCGGTCTCGGAACACATGGGTGAGTGGATGGAGATGGCGGCCCTGCTGTGGCTGGTCAACGAGATGACCAACTCCCCGTTTACGGTTACCCTGGTCAATTTTGCCCGTATGGGGCCGATGATTATTTTCTCATTTCTGGGCGGGCTGGTGGTTGACCGGATGAACCGTAGAAATGTGCTTATCATGGCCCTTTTGGCTTCGACCCTGCTTTCCCTTGTCTTATTTGTGCTGGTGCATACCGGCACGGTTGCCATATGGAACATTCTGTTAATAAGTGTCCTGGGTGGAGTAGCCACCAGCTTCAACCATCCGGCCCGCCAGACAATGGTGCCCAATCTGGTTAAGCGAGAACACCTGATGAATGCCATCTCACTGGACACCACATCGGTGATGGCAAGCCGTGTTATAGCAACGCCTATTGCGGGGATACTTATTCAGTTGTTCGGGGTTACGCCTGTCTTCGGACTCCGGGCGGCTGGTGCAGGCGCAGCCATTATCTGGTTGCTATTTATTCCCGCGATGTTACCGCCTGAAAATACCCAAAAGCGGAACCCATTACAAGATTTAAAACAGGGGTTTAGCTATTTACGACAGCAACCACTCATACTTGGCCAGGTGCTGTTCTGGGGATTGCCTTCGTTAGCCCACGCCGCCTTCAACGGGCTATTGCCAGCTTTTTCCAAGGACGTTTTAAAGGTTGGCCCATTCGGGTATGGAGTGCTTCAGGCTGCGACCGGTCTAGGCTCTATAACCAGTCTGCTTACTTTAGCGACCAAAGGACAGGTGCGCAGGCGGGGACTGATTATGCTGGCATCCGGAATGGGTATGGGAGTGGCTTTTCTGGGGTTTGCCTATTCTCCCTGGTTCATATCTTCTGTTTTTCTGGCTATTGCGATAGGGGCCATGAATACGTCCTTAACTACGGTGAATAATACGATAATCCAGGAGCTTATATCGGACCAGATGCGTGGGCGGGTGATGAGTTTGCGGGAAGTTATGACCGGACTTGGTCCGGCGATGAGCCTGATGGTGGGAAGCGCGGCTGAAATTGCCGGCTTGACTGTGGCAACAGCCGGCCTGGGCGCCGTGGTGCTGGCCATTCCTTTGGCTTTGTGGCTTCTGCCCACGCGGATGAAAAAGATATGACAACCCAGAGGTCATACCTTTAATGAACATATTTGGCAGCAGTGCATTTTGGAAGCAAACCTTCGCCTCGCTGGGCTACCGGGACTTTCGCCTGGTATGGTCGGCCTCTATGATTTATCACCTGGGCGAGTGGATGGAGATGGCGGGGCTGCTCTGGTTTGTTCAACACCTGACCGGCTCGCCATTTTTAACCTCTCTTATACTTTTCCTGCGCATTTTCCCTATGATAATCCTGTCTATTCCTTCCGGGCTTATCGCCGATAGAATGAGCCGGCGCAACCTTATGATTATGAGCCAGTCTGGCACTGCAGTCCTATCTATTGCCCTGGCAGTCCTGGCAGATACCGGATTGGTGGAATACTGGCATCTTGCGGTATTATCCGTGCTGGGTAGTTTTGCCAGCGCCGTCAATATGCCGGCCCGCCAGTCGGTTCTGCCCAACCTGGTGCGGCGGGAACACCTGATGAATGCCATCTCTCTCGACCAGGCATCTATGATGTCCAGCCGTCTCATTGGCGCTCCACTGGCCGGTTTTCTGCTGGCGACTACTGGAGTTACGTATATCTTCGGAATCAGAGCTTTAGGGGCTGCCATATCCGCATTGCTGCTCATAAGGATGCCGCGATTCGACCCGGTGCGAACTGGAAGTAAGACATCGCCGATGCAGGATATACGGAGCGGGTGGGGATATTTCCAGAAGGAACCCATGATACTAGCCCTGGTAGCTATGTTTGCTCTCCCGATGCTCTCTAATCAGTCCTATCTGGGGCTGCTGCCGGTTTTTTCGACCCAGGTGCTGGGTGTAGGAGCTATGGGGTATGGGTTCTTACAGATGGCGCCGGGTGTTGGGTCTGCTTTGAGCCTGGTAATCTTTGCCGGCCTGAGCAATATGCGGAGAAGGGGACTCTTTCTATTTACTTCTACAACAATCATGGGGCTGGCATTATTAATATTCTCTGTTTCCCGCTCGTACACTGTGTCAGTAGTCATGCTCATGGTCAACGGGGCTATGAATACTGCTTTTATGACTGTAAATGCCACGTTGATTCAGGAGCTTATTCCGGATGAGGTGAGGGGGCGGGTATGGGGGTGGCGTAATGTGTTCCGTGGTCTGAGCCCTATGGGCAGCCTGATGGCGGGTAGTATTGCTGATTTATATGGACCGCCGTCGGGCGCCGCTTCGGTAGGGTTTCTGATGGTGGGTAGCTCTATTATCATGCTTCTGCTATTACCTAAAGTACGGAAGTTGAATTAATACCCTCGGTATATCAACGATTAGCATCTCCGGTAACCCGGTTTCACTAACTCTCCTGATGTGAGCAGGTTGGTCCCGACATGACGGGATGCACTACTCAAGAAACCGTTTTCAGGATGGTTATTTTATAACACTGCTCAATAAGCACAAATTGATGTAAAATACTATGCATGTCTTTAATGACGAGGTTAACGGCTTCCTATAAGCAGACATTTGTCTCGCTAAGCTACCGGGACTTTCGCCTGGTATGGTCGGCCTCCATGATACATCACCTCGGTGAGTGGATGGAAATGGCGGGGCTGCTCTGGTTTGTCCAGGAGATGACGGGATCTACGTTTCTTACCTCGCTTATGTTTTTCTTGCGAGTGGTGCCCATGGTGGTACTTTCTATTCCGGCAGGGCTAATAGCCGACCGGATGAGCCGCCGCAACCTTATGATTTATAGCAAAGGGGGTACAGCCCTTCTCTCCGTGGCGCTGGCTGTGCTCACGCTTACTGGTTGGGTTGAGTACTGGCATTTAGTTGTAATTTCGGTTCTGGGCAGTGCTGCAACCAGTATCAATATGCCCTCTCGACAGGCAGTAATCCCTAATATAGTAAAGCGGGAACACCTGATGAACGCCATATCTCTGGATAGTTCATCCATGATGTCCAGCCGTCTTATAGGGGCTCCCCTGGCGGGACTTTTGCTGGCGCATACAGGTGTGACCTACGTGTTTGGACTACGAGCTGTTAGTGGATTAATAGCCGCTGCTTTGCTTATTAAAATACCCCGTTTCGATCCGGTACGGAATGGGCCGAAGTCTTCGCCGGTGGAAGACCTGAAAATGGGGTGGCAGTATCTCAAGCGGGAGAGCCTGGTCTTTGCATTGGTGGGTTTGTTTTTTCTGCCGATGTTTTCCAATTTGTCATATATGGGATTACTACCAGCCTTTGCCACTCAGGTATTGCAAGCGGGGGCCTGGGAATACGGGCTACTCCAGATGGCGCCTGGAGTAGGTTCAGCCCTGAGCCTGGTGTCCCTGGCTGCGGTAAACCAGATGCGCCATAAAGGCTATTTCCTGTTTTCATCGGCTATTGTAATGGGCGTGGCTATGATCATCTTTGCCTATTCCCGCTGGCTTCCCCTATCAATGGCGATGCTCATGCTGGTAGGTGGGATGAACAACGCCTTCATGACTGTAGACTCCACTCTTGTCCAGGGAATGATCCCCGATGATATGCGGGGGCGCGTGATGGGGTGGCGGGAAATGGTCCGGGGTTTCAGTCCAATGGGTAGCTTGATGGCGGGTGTGATTGCCGATACCGCTGGCGGCCCGCCTATGGGAGCAGCCGTTGTGGGCGCTGTCACTATGGCTATACCTTTAGTACTGATTTTTCTTATGCCCCGTATGCGACGGCTGGATTAAATCCGCATTTACATCGAAAAGAAGACTGTCCAGGCGTGTTGACAGACGCAGGTAGACACGTTAACATTTGCCTTACACGGAAACACCGGGTCCTGTAAAAGCAATGACTGGTGTGCGAGGAGCCAAGACCTGGATTTATGTTGAAGTAAAAAGTTCAAATCCCGGGGGGCGTAAAATTTATTGTCGGTATTAAGGAGGGAAAGGCAACACATGAAAAAGAGAATTCCGGGTCTTATGACACTTATCCTGGTAACGCTGGTGCTGGCGGCATGTTCTCCCGGGGCGGTCCCTGTCGCGACCCCAATGTCCACCCCAACCCTGGCGCCTCAGTCGGCTCCGGCTGCATCAGCGCTTAATCCGGAAGATGTTGCCTGGGCTAAGGTAGTGGCGGCAGCTAAAAAAGAGGGGGAGGTAAACGTCTATGCCTATAGCTGGCTGGGTGATATAGGGATAGCTATCGCCAATGGGTTCAAACAAAAATATGGTATATCTGTAAAAATAACCACGGGACGAGGGGCAGAGATCGCAGAGAGATTGAAAACCGAGAAGCGCATAGGTCAGCGAGTTGGCGATATGACTGAGGGTAGCTCTATACTTATAGGTAGTATGAAAGTGGAAGGACTGCTGGCTTCAGTGACTGATGAACTTCCAACCCTTAAGGAGAAAGGGGTATGGATGGTACTTCCCTCAGAAATAGATCCCAAAGACAAAATGAATCTGGCTTTCCGGCTTATCGCTTACACGCCCTATATCAACACCAAGCTGGTAAAGCTCGAGGAGAAGCCCGGATCATGGAAAGACTTGTTGGACCCTAAGTGGAAAGGGAAAATGCTCATGACGGAACCAAATTTGGCTCCCAACTTTTATGAAACCATGGTTGTGTTCCTGGAGAACAAAATATGGGATGAAAATTATATCAAGGCCCTCTACGGACAGAACCTTCAAATCGCAACCGGAATGCCAGAGTTGTTCACCAGGCTCGCTCAAGGAGAGTTTCCATTAGCCCTGCAGGGAACCGATGTAACCGGAGCACGTTTCGCCATGGAGGGCGCACCCTTTCAAGCTATAGATATGAAGGAGGGGATTGTCCTTTCAACCGCCTCAGTGGCGGCCATAGCCGGAGGTCCCAACCCGAATGCCACACGCCTTTTTCTCAACTGGGTATATAGCCAGGAAGGGCTAAGTCTGGCTGGAAAAGCCCTGGGAAATAAGATGGTCCGCAAGGATATCCCTGACTTCCGTCCCAAAGGAGTGCAGACGGATATTGTGAAGCCGGTAGTGGGAAAGCCGGAGCAGCTAGAAAAGTCCACCCAACTTTTTCGGGAAAAGTGGTTTGATAAGCTCGTCGGAAGATAGAGACAGATAGAGAATTGAGACAGAGACATGGATTCAAGACGATTCAGGAAAGGGAACACGACAGCATATGATAAAGAGAATTCTTGGCCTTATAACAATAGTTATGGTAACAATGGCGCTGGTAACATGTGCTCCTGCTGCGGCCCCTGTAGCGACTCCATCGGCCATTCCTACCTCCAACTTCCCACCCCCCACTTCTCAAACCGCCACTCAAGATGCTGCATGGGCTAAGGTAGTGGCGGCAGCCAAAAAAGAGGGTAAATTAACAGCATACAGTTTTAACTGGGTGGGGGATGTTGGTCTGACGGTTCAAAAAGCATTTGAAAGCAGATATGGCATAAAACTTGATATTATCACCGGGAGGGGATCCGAGTTCATCGAAAGGATAAAGACTGAAAGGCGGGTGCAACAACAGGTTGGCGATTTCACGGAGGGCAGCCCGTTACACATCCAGAGTATGAAGTTGAATGGGTCGCTGGCTTCTATCGTCAGCGAATTGCCTGTTATAAAGGAACAGGGTGTATGGCTGGCAGAGCCAACGGTCATCGACACGCAAGATAAAGTTAATCTGGTATGGCGGTTCGAGGTTTTAAGCCCTTATATGAACACCAAATTGGTCAAACCGGAGGACGCGCCCGGTTCATGGAAAGATTTGCTGGACCCAAAATGGGTAGGGAAGATGAGCATCGGAGATCCCAACATTCAGTCTACTTTCAGTCGAGTAGCAGTAGTGTTTATGGAAAATGGAGTGTGGAACGAGGACTATGTTAAGGCGCTGTATAAACAGAAACCAGGCTTTACTACAGGCGGAGCTGACGATTTTAGCAGACTGTCCAGAGGCGAAGTGTCTTTGGTTATTTGCGGCGCTGAGGCTACTGCGGCGAAGTTCATTGTAGAAGGGGCGCCCATTCAGCCCATAGATATGCGGGATGGGGTGGTATTCTCCACTGGTTCTATGGCTGCCATTGCAGGAAGCCCGAATCCCAATGCTACAAAGGTCTTTATAAACTGGGTGTTGAGTCAGGAGGGGCAGACTGTTACCTCTAAGGCTCAAAGTATAAAGGTATTGCGTAAAGATGTAGCTGACTTCCGCGCCAAAGGGGCTCAGGTGCAGTACACCAGACCCCTCGTAGAGTCTATTCAGCATCTGGAAAAGTCAACAAGGATGTTCCAGGAAAAATGGTTTGACAAACTCGTCGGAAGATAGGGCGAGATAGAGAGTGGAGACAGAGATAGAGAGGGGTGGCGCGGTCTCTATCACTTTCCCTGTCTGTGTCTCTCATTGATTGGCGTCTGGAAGGTAGGCAGAACCAGGTAAGTTGATATAATAGTGGCAGAAAAGTCGTAGGGGGTGTTGATGATTACAAAGACGAAGGAACTGAGGGAGACCACGGCGGAGCAGTTCTGGGAAGATTACTCTAAACTTAAACCGGCAGACCGCAGGGCTGTGGCTGAACGAATTCTGCTGGATAAAGAAGTTTCCGAGGACTTCATAGACCATGTACTAATCAAGAAGGCAAAACAGGTCAAAGGCAAATCTGTCTCCCTGAAGGAATACAAAGCAAGATTGCAGAAGGGGAAACCTTAGCCTTTGTATAGCGTCATTCTGACGCCAGCCGCCCAGCGGGACTTGAAGAAGTTGCCGTCTACCCTTGAGAAGCGGGCCATGGCGGCGCTGGATCGCTTGAAAAAAGACCCGCGGGAACCCGGCGTGAAGAAACTCAAGGGACAAAAGAACGAATGGCGTGTCCGTGTCGGTGATTACCGAATCCTCTTTACCATTGATGATGCCAAATGGGTTGTTCAGGTCTATCGCATCGGTCCCAGGAGTGCAGTTTATTGAGTTCAGAAAAAACTAATCCTTGAAAGGGGATTGAAGCGGAAGAGATAGAGAATTGAGACAGAGGGGGGATGTGGCATGCAGGAGGTAAGGAAAAGTGAAATTTAGCCGAATTACTGTTAACCCTGAGCAGATGGGGGGTGTACCTTGCATACGTGGCTTACGCATACCTGTAGCTACAGTGGTGGGAATGGTCGCTGACGGAATGAGTAAGGCCGAAATCCTGCAAGCCTATCCAGACCTAGAGGCAGAGGATATTCGTGAAGCCTTGCGTTACGCTGCCGAAGCAGTGCGGGAGCGAGAACTGCCTCTGGTACCAATAGGTGGCTAATTAAGAAAAGGCAACACAGATGTTCCAGGAAAAAATTGTTTGACAAACAATGATGGCTATTATTTCTCCCCGTTTAATAGGGCATTTTACTTTCCAGGGCACATTTTTATTGACAGCTCAAAAGATATGCGCTATATTTTCAACGAACTTTCTATATCCCTGAAAAAATATTCCAAACATGACTGCCTATTTAACAGGAGGACACGTGGAAGAAAACCAGAGACCTACGCTGGAAAAGGCATTGGCGAAAACCGAGGAAGATGCCAATGCCAGTCTCAAGGCAGCACAAGCCGTTGTTACTGTATTGAGAAGGTTCCATAAGGCCGCCACGTTGGGGAATCTCCGGGATTTGCATAATGCAATAGAAGCAGCGGAAAAGGCCGAGTTAGGGCTGCGGCAGCAGATTGCCACCTCCAAAGCTGGGTGGGACTTCAACGAAGAAGCATACCTGGGGGATGGCTCGTTTACAAGGGAGATCCTGGATATTGCCAGACAAAAAGGGGTAGGTATCTTTGAAAGGGACGATAGGCTTTATTGCTACCCTGTACTTATTCGAGTTTCGGCCAGTGAGCGCGCCGTTCTGATAGACAAGGTCAGGGAGAAGAGGCTACGGCCTGCCGTTCTGGTCGATCACCTGAAGGAATTACAGAAGAGGCCGCCCCGCTTTAGTCCGGGGGTTTTCTTGGAAGCCCTTTACGAGGCTTATGGTATGGCTGTGAAGTCAAGGGCCAAAGACCTTGTATCTGTTTCTGGAACAGTGATTCCACTGCTGGAAATCTACGACTTATTTACACTTCTGCCTGGGCAGTCCAGGGAATATCAGAGGCAAGAATTCGCCAGGGACGTCTATCTCCTTGACCGCAGCGGAGTTGCGGCCACTAAGAACGGCGCTAATGTGAGTTTTCCTGCCAGTACTGGCACTAAAGCGCTGAGCCGTACCCTCAGCGTTATCAATGAGCATGGGGAGGAAAAGAGGTATTACGGGATAGCTTTTTTGGCGCCCGGTAAGGAGTAGCACACGTGCCTGCCTATTTGAAACCACAGGAATGGCTCTCAGTGTTGCGAACGGAGTACTTGCAGAGCTTCATTCTTTGAGACCGTAGAGATAAAAACTGGACTCCAGAAGCTAGCCGGAGAAAGTGGCTTCCTTTTTGCTTCCGTGGATGCCTCGGCCACGAAAATTCATCTGATCGAGCATATCTTTTTTCAGGTAGCCCGGCAGGTGGACTGGGAGGGTCTGGCCTATTCCTTCCTGTGCCGCTCTTTGGAAGGACACTACAAGTTGCCCGATAATCGGGAACAGTTCAACCTTAAGAACCTAGCCTTAATTAACGAGTATGACGAGCCGGAAATGCGCAGAGTCATCAATGAGCGACTGAAGAAGGCGTTGTACCAGGACTACGCTATGACGCAGGAGTTCAGGCTTGCCATGGTCAGATTATGCCAGGCCCAGCTTGACCCAGCAGAAGTTAGCGCGGAGCTTTGCGACACGGTAAAAAGCTGGTTGCGGGGCGAATTGCGCCGCATGTCTGCCCTGAAACCAGCTTTAATATTCCAGAGGATTGGCCGGCACAATGCCCGACACTTGCTATTTTCGCTATCCCACTGGCTGAGAATCAGCGGCCATAACGGTCTGGTCCTCGTACTGGATATCTCACGATATCTGCAGGAACGTCCCAAAGGGCACGTTGAGACTCTATACTACAGTAAGCCTATGGTGTTGGATTGCTATGAAGTGCTCAGGCAGTTTATTGACGAGACCGATGAAGCGGAATTCCTCTTTACCGTCGTCTTAGCTCCTACACGATTCCTGAATGAGGATGAGAGGCGAAGCGTCCACTGGTATCAAGCATTGAAACTTAGAATCTGGAATGAGGTACACGACAGGGTACACGCTAATCCCTTGTCCCCTTTGGTGCGCGTTTCGTCATGCTCCCATACAGAGACGGACAGGGGGCAGGGCTTATGAACGCCGATATAAATACTCAGAGCCGCCGTGCCATAGAAGCCCTGCGAGCGGGAGTACCTAACCAGGATGCCGTTAGGGCGCTAGGCAGTTCACAGCCAGACCTGGAGAAGAGATTTAAGCAGCAATTACAAGCGGCCAAGGAGGGCTTCTCCGAGGGAAAACAAGCGGTGGGGATGCTGGTTACCGGTGGGTTTGGCTCAGGGAAGTCTCACCTGCTGGAACATTTCGAGCATGTCGCACTGGAGGAGAATTTTGTCTGTAGTAAGGTCGTCATCAGCAAAGAGACGCCGCTGTATGAACCGGCCAAGGTCTTCCGGTCGGCCATGCAGGATTGCCGTATTCCAGGGAAAAGGGGGACCGCTTTATCCGAGATAGCCAGCAGTCTCAAGTTCGATAGCCTTCTTTTCAGTGAATTCGAAAGGTGGGTGAACCAACCCGATGTGCCGCTCAGCTCGTGGTTTGCCGCCACGCTTTACCTGTACCGCCATGAAAAACACGATGAAGAAATAAGAGACCGCATTATCCGTTTCTGGTCTGGCGACCCAATTGGCGTAGCTGAGCTTAAAAAATGGCTCAGGGAAATAAATGAGGCAGCTTCTTATAAGATAGATAGGATATCCGTAAAAGAACTGGCGTTGCAGCGGTATTCTTTTGCACCACGGTTGATGGTGGCCGCCGGATACTCTGGTTGGGTTTTACTGATTGATGAGGTAGAGCTAATAGGCAGTTATTCTCTACGGCAGCGGGCCCGCTCCTACGCCGAATTAAGTAGATTCATGGGAAAGCTGGAAGGAGTCAGCGCGCCCGGCATGAGTTGTGTTTTGACCATAACCGATGATTTCCAGACTCGAGTCCTGGAAGAACGCAATGATGAGGAAAAGATACCGGGCAAGTTGAGGGCAGGCGGCTCAGAACCTGACCTATTGTTGGCCAGCCAGGCTGAGCGGGGAATGCAACTAATACGCACCGGCAAAGTCCTGCTTGAGCCGCCAAACCCCGAAGTGATTAAGCAAACATACGAAAAGCTACGCAGCCTGTATGCCTCTGCTTAACATCCACAGTTATGCGCCAGCATGTAAAAAGATGGATAACAGAGTGGGACTTGAAGCGGCTCTACCCCGACTACAAACCCGATATGGAAGTAAAGGAACTCAGTCAAAGTTATGGGGAAAACCCAGACTTAGAAGCGCCGAGCGAAGATTCTCCCGAAAAAAACGAGCCCCGAGAGTAATCGGTCAGAAATAAATTTATGCCAATTCCTTTTCGCGATGCCACAGAGCTTGAAGAACTTGGTGCGGCAGCCTACCTGAAAATAGAGGAGCAGCCGGCAGGTTACATGGGCGCTCTATTCTTAGTCAATGCCCGCAGCGAGCCTCTGGAGTTCACTTACACTCGTATAGAAACGCCTAATACCTTCCTGTGGCGTCCTGCTGATGTACGACGCCACGCCACCCGGAAACTTACCGCCTCGCTGCTATCCCTTTGCCCCCAGGCGCCGCGGCTGTTGCTGTGTCTGGCCGAGGAGGTGGATAGCGAATTGTTTTGCCATGACATACGGGTATCTATCCCCGTCTGCCGAATTGCCCCTAAGCTAGCGGTGGTCCCATGTACCGGACAGGAGGCCAGAGATGAGGCGGAAGCTGATGAACCCCTGCATCTCTTCTGGTTTCCCGACAGGCCTACTGAAGGTTCGGTAGAGCAGAGGCTAATTCATCAACTTTCTGAATATAAATTACTGCTGGAGCCATTTAACAGAGCGGCAGCAGGCATCCGCGAAGTTTATAAGTAGGTTGGTAATGGAGAATTGGTGGAAGGCTAGGGATGAGGTGAGGGAGCCTCGGGCGCGCTGGCTAGGGTTTTTCTCCCGCAAGCTACCCCTATTAGAACACGGACCAAAGCGGCTGACCGTTCCACTTTTAAGGGTACTGACAGGCCAATCGGTAACTGGTGGTAGTTCCAGCCTGACCGCAGTCAATATCTGTGCAGCCATGGTGCAACATGAAACCAGTAGCCTTTTTGCCCCTGGTCGCACCAAAGAACCAGGGCGGGGTACGGTTTGCCTGGCCGAAGTTTTGTTAAATGAAAAAACGCCGGTTTCGCCTGCTACGCCAGCCACGGTAGAAGATCAGATTTGGGAGAAACTAAAACTTAAAGGCTCCGAGCCACAGATTCCCTTAGCCAAACGACTGGCTTACCTGCTTCAGCCGCCCAGGGAATCTCTCCTTTCATCTGAAGGACCTTTGCAATGGCCCGCAACCTTTTTCCCCTACCAGGTAGAAGGCATCGAATCACTAATTTCCGGGGAAGCCCTGTTGCTGGCAGACGATATGGGATTAGGCAAAACTATACAGGCCATTGCTGCCATCCGTATCTTAATCCATCGGCACCAAATAGAAAGTGCCCTGGTTGTTGTCCCAGCAGGCCTAATTACTCAATGGAGAAAAGAGTTGCGCTCCTGGGCGCCGGAGTTGCGGATTTCTACAGTACAAGGACCTGTTGGCGAAAGGGCCTACCAGTGGTCGTCGCCTGCCCACGTTTACTTGACCAGCTACGAAACACTGCGAGGGGATTTCACTGCTAACCCGCAGTCACCGCCTCGGCGGAAAATCTGGGACGTGGTTATTCTTGACGAAGCTCAGAAGATAAAGAACCGCGATACAGAGGTCAGTCGCAAGTGCAAGCTTGTTCCACGGTTCCGGGCATGGGTCTTAACCGGGACGCCTCTCGAAAACACTTCTGACGACCTGGCCTCAATCCTGGAGTTTACCCGGCCTTTAGGTCAGGAAGAGAAACCCCCGCGACTAACACCAGGGCCTGCAATGCTGGAAATTCATAGAAGGCTACAATTGCGGCGAAAAAAGGCCGATGTCCTGCCACAATTGCCCCCCAAGACAATCTCCGCTATTGCCTTGCCTTTGTCAGGAGAACAACGTTATACCTACGATAAGGCTGAAAAAGAAGGGATCTTGCAACTAAAGGAAAAAGGTCAGTCTGTACGCATCGAAAATGTCCTGGAGCTTATTTTAAGGCTCAAACAAATCTGCAATTTTTGCCCCCGGACGGGCCAGTCAACAAAGCTAGAAGATATCCAGAATCGCCTCACAACTCTTGTATCAGAGGGCCACCGCGCGCTTATCTTTTCCCAATTCACCGATGTTAGATTTGGCGTCCAGGCGATTGCCAGCAAACTTGGGACATTTCACCCCATGCTTTTTACAGGCGACATTTCTCTGCAACAAAGAAGCGTCATTATTGAGAGATTCAAGTCAGATCCTGGCTATAAGGTGCTGGTGCTCTCATTACGCGCCGGGGGACAGGGTCTAAATCTTCAGGAAGCATCGTATGTATTTCATTTTGACCGCTGGTGGAACCCGGCTGTAGAGCATCAGGCCGAGGACCGTACACACCGCCTGGGGCAAACATCCCCTGTCCATATTTACAAATATACCTGTGAAGATACAATTGAAGATAGGATTGAACAAATCATCCAGGAAAAGCAGAAGCTCTTTGACGAGCTTGTAGACGATGTATCTATAGATTTGAAATCTCGCCTGACTGCGGGCGAGTTATTTGGGCTTTTCGGATTGACGCCGCCATCCAGCTTAACCAATCCAGAACGAGATCAGAATCAGCTACATTAAGCATTCCTCCACAAGCCTCCTGTCTTCTTTATACTTAGTGACCCCGGTTAATAATAAACTGCTTATACCTTTTTACCCCACCCTGAGATGCTTTGGGATGTGTTGGACAGCATGACAAATGAACACCGGCAATGCTGCCATTTCCCGACTTGTCCCGATGTATTTGGAAGACCGGGACAAAGAATCTGATGGTACTACCACCTTTGCGGTTGAGGTGACGGGGGTTGTAACTTTACTTATTCCTCTAGCTCTGATATTCTGGTGGTCTGGAATGAAAAAATTGGAGTAGGGATGAAAAAGATTCCTTTTGATGTCAAAGACCTTTCCCTGGCTGACGCCGGGAAACTCAAAATAGAATGGGCTGAACGGGAAATGCCGGTGCTCCGTCTTATCGGGGAGCGTTTTAAGAAAGAAAAGCCTTTGGCTGGAGTGCGCATCTCGGCTTGTCTGCACGTCACTACCGAAACTGCCAATCTTGCCCTGGTCCTTAAGGCAGGTGGAGCTGAAGTGTATCTGTGTGCATCCAATCCCCTCAGCACCCAGGACGAGGTAGCCGCTGCTCTTGTTAAGGAATCTGGTATACCAACCTTCGCTATCAAGGGTGAAGACAACGCCACTTACTATAAACATATAGCCTCGTCTCTGGAACATAAACCCAATTTAACAATGGATGATGGCGCTGACCTGGTTACTTTTTTACATAAAGAACGCACTAATTTGCTGGGAAAGGTCATAGGCGGCACAGAGGAGACCACTACTGGCGTGATACGCCTCCGCCAGATGGCTGAGCAGAAAAAATTAAAATATCCTATAATATCTGTTAATGATGCTCATACCAAGCATTTTTTCGATAATAGATACGGCACAGGGCAAAGCACTATAGATGGCGTTACCAGGGCAACCAATATCCTCTGGGCAGGAAAACGGGTGGTGGTGTGTGGTTACGGCTGGTGTGGACGTGGTGTGGCGATGCGCGCCAAGGGTTTGGGAGCGCAGGTTATTGTAACTGAGATAGACCCAATTACGGCCCTGGAAGCGGTAATGGATGGGTATCAGGTTATGCCGCTGAAGGATGCCGCTCGCATAGGTGATATATTTATTACCTTAACGGGCAATTTACACGTGCTGGATAAGCACCATTTCTCTTTAATGAAAGACGGCGCTATCCTGGCAAATAGCGGCCATTTCAACGTAGAAATAAACATTGATGCACTGGAAAAGCTAGCTAAGAATAAACGCCGTGTCCGTCCTTTTGTGGATGAATATACGATGGCCGATGGACGTCATCTTTTCTTGCTGGGAGAAGGTAGATTGATCAATCTGGCGGCAGCCGAGGGGCAACACCTGGTAAAGTCCCGGAAGACAAGCAAACTGGCGGCTAATGTGTATCCGGTTCCCTGGGAGATTGACAAAGAAGTGGGCAGGCTTAAGCTCCAGGCAATGGGAATTTCCATAGACAAATTAACGCCGGAACAGGAAGAGTATTTAGGAAGCTGGGAGAAAGGAACATAAACGAGGAAATTCTAAGCACTAATTTCTAACCCGGACAAGCCGAAACCAAAAATGCTAATGTCATTCCCAACTTGATTGGGAATCCAGAATCCCCCATCCCCTCTGGATTCCCGACTTCTCGGGAATGACAAATAATTGGTGGAAGAAATATAATAACAAAATCATAATATCTTGCCATTTTCGCGCATGATTTTACTCTTAAGGGACTATCACGTCGAGAGGTTACGAAACAACCAGCGTCGGTTCATCCCTGTTAACGCCGTTACAATCGCGGTGGATTCGTGGCGCTCACCGCAATGAGTAACGGGAGACTTTCTCTAAAGCCTAAAAACAAGAGCTGCATAAGACAATGGCGATGTAAAATACGGCATAAAGCTCAAGCTACAAGCTGGCACTGGCATTCCAGGAAGCGGTGGAATGCCTCCAGTAGCTTTTCATTAGGCTTACCATCCTTTAATTTAGCGACTAG
>JACVQG010000233.1 GCA_015661045.1 Dehalococcoidia bacterium
GTGGGCAGTGAAAATCACGACCTGGAGGTACTCAAGCTCATAGAAAGCCGAGGGGCCAACATAGTTATAGATGAACAGTGCACGGGAAGCCGCTACTTCTGGAATGAGGTTATTCCACAGAAGGATAGGATTGTTGCTATTGCCCAGCGTTTTATAGACCGTCCCCGCTGCCCTTTGAAAGATGTTACCGAACGTAAACGTCTGGAGCATATCCTGGATCTGGCCAAGGAGTACAATGTCCGGGGAGCGCTACTGGTACACCAGAAGTTCTGCGCCCCTCATCAGTACGATATTCCCCGCATCAATGATTTACTTCGGAAGAATGGCATACCTACATACGTCCTGGAGCTGGATACAACAATTCACCGGGGCTCGGTGGCAACCCGCACCGAGGCATTCCTGGAGATGCTGGAGTTGGAAGTTGTTTGAGGGTTACGAAAACTATTTCCGGAATAATTGTCTAAGGAGCTATACATGACTACTTCTGCCTACAGGACAGAACGCTTTAAGATCTACGACAAAGCTAAGGAATACAGGCTCAAACACTACAAGGACGCCCTGGAAGCTAATGAGAAAGGCCGCATGGTGGTGCTGGGCAACTTTCATGCCCCCAAGGAGTTCATGCTTGCCATGTTCCCCGACATGGTCTTTGTGGCCGGGGAACCGTGGGGGGTGTTTGTTACCCGGGAGGGTGAAGATACAAACCTGCCCCGCAGGGCTGTGGAGGAAGTGGAGAAGCATGGCTTCAAGCAGGATATGTGTGGGTATATGCGCATGTCCTGGGGCAGCATGTGGCTGAACGAAGCCCCCGGGGGAAAACCTTTTCCCAAACCGGACATGGTTCTGGCCACTAATCAATGCGATTACAAGGGCAAATGGAACCAGGTGCTGGCTGAGGAACTTGGCGTGCCTTTCTATTGCGTGGAGTCCGGCAGCTATCTCGGGGATGGCTCGTGGAAGCCCCCGGAGGCCTCTATCAAGTACCTGGTGAATCAGTATTACGACTTTATAGATTGGCTGGAGAAACGTTACCACCGGAAGTTCGATGAACAAAAATTTATAGAACTCATGGTCAACACGTGGATTAGCCGCTGTATGTGGACCGATGTAATGCAGATGCAGAGCCATGTTCCGGCCCCTCTGGAGTTCAAGCTGCTTTTGCCCTTCTTTATGATTATGGAGTACTGGTCCTACAAGAAGGAGATGGTTGGTGTCCTGACCGAGTTCCGGGATGAGACCAAATACCGCATCGAGCAGGGCATCACTCCTATGCCGGATGAAAAGGCACGGGTAATGCACGAGGGGTTGCCGCCCTGGTATGCATTGAACATGTTCACTTATCTGCGTGAGCATAAAGTAGCTGTGCTGGCCGGCTCTAACCATTTCATGTTCATGCCGGCAGTGCTACCCATACCAGACGACGGTTGGTATGACCCGGGCGCGCCGATAAATTGGACTGGGGCGCCCAAGACACTGGAAGAGGCCATGCGCTTCCGCGCTGTCTACCAGTGGCATACTGATAGCTGGGGCATCGATACCCGTAGAAAGATATATAACCTGAAGGTAGCTCTGAAGATGCTTAAGGCGCAGGGAGTCATCATCGAGCAGGATAGAGGTTGCGAGTTCTTTTCGCTTGGCGTACCCGAGATGAAGAGGGCTGCCGCCGAGGCGGGCTATTCAACCATGCTGTATGAAGCCAACCGGGTTGACCAGCGGGAATGGAGCTGGCCCCATGTCTCCGATGCCCTGGATGCCTTTATAGAGTCACTGGGATTGTCTAAGGTTAAAAAGTAAGTCTTATATATTGTCACAGGGTGGGAAGCTAAGGCAACCCACCACCTCACTACTTGTTAAAGGAAAACGGGCGGCTTAATTAAAGCCGCCCGTTACTATTCTGTCTCTGTCTAGCTCAAGCCAATTCCCCCCCATCTACCACAATGGTCTGGCCGGTGATATATCCGGCAGCATCCGAGGCCAGGAATACGACTACTTTAGCCATGTCTTCCGGCTGGGCCGCCCGGCCTAATGGTATCCTGGACACTCGATTCTTCACCCATTCAGGATTTTCAAACACTGAACGCATAAGGTGCGTCTGCACAATCCCGGGTGCGATGGCATTGGCCCTGATGTTGTAGCGGGCAAGCTCAACGGCCAAAGTCCTGGTGAGCATGATGACCCCCGCTTTCGAGATGGCATATACTGCTGAATTGCCTATGAACTTAAAGCCAGCGATAGAGGCAAGGCTCACTATACTGCCCTTCTTTTTATCGGCCATTACCCGCCCTGCCGCCTGACTGCATAGAAAATACCCTTTCAGATTCGTATCCATTACCTTGTCCCAGGTCTCCTCCTTAAGCTCCAGTAATGGGCCTACACGAAGAATACCAGCATTATTGACCAGGATGTCAACGGTACCCAGTTCCTTTACGGTCCTGTTAACCAGGTTTTCCACCTGTTCGCGGTTAGTTATATCGGTGGCCACACCAATAGCGCGGCGGCCCATCTGGTTTATCTCGCCAACCACCTTTTCTATATCAGGAGCAATGACATCGGCTATCGCAATGTTTGCCCCCTTGGAGGCCATTGCCAGAGCAACTGCCCTTCCGATGCCCCTCCCGGCGCCGGTTACAATTGCCACTTTTCCTTCCAGGGATAGAGAAACATCTGGTATATCCATGACGGAATACGCCTCCTATATTTTAATAGTTCAAGGAGAACCCCTTGAGATCTCGGTTGCGTTGCCCGCTTAGTTAAATAAACAGGGGAATCGGAACATCTTAATCCTCTGCTTGCAGCCCATTTATTTGTCGGTATTATAGCAGATTTAATCCGGTAAACAAGCGTTGACGACGACCATAATCCACCATCAAATCTTAGCATTAATACCCGCGAAAGGTAGTGGGCCGGTTCTCCCCCTTTCGTCAAAGGGGGACAAAAGGGGGATTTTCCTGTTACATCAAGGGGAATGAAAATCCCTCTCAATCTCCCTTTGACAAAGGGAGAGGTTTTTTGCCGCCTCTCTTTTGGGAATGTTGCACCAACCTGGTGAAGGAATTGCTTATTTAGCAAGGTTGAATAGGTGGTGGATTTTGGTTGACAGGATATATTGCTTTCTGCTAACTGATGCCTGCAGAAGGAAACCCCTGAACCCCCTTTGCGTAAAGGGGGCAGTCCGCTTGGGCGGACGGGGGGTTTTCGACCCCCGGCAAAGGCCCGAATAAAAGGAAGCTTTTGGTTTTGCTTGTCCACTACATGATTGGAAGCCACAAATATAGATATTATTGTCGCTTGTTGTCCTGACAATACATTAGATTTTTTACGACTTAACCGCCTTGCGTAACGCCGGTGCACACCACTCCATATACTTGGGGTTGCGTCCCCGTATTACATCAAAATATAGGCCCATTAATTGGCGGGTGATTTTACCTATTTTCCCATCACCTATTTTACGGCGGTCTATCTCCAGGACCGGGGTGATATAGGATGCAGTTCCGGTAACCATACATTCGTCAGCGATATAAA
>JACVQG010000021.1 GCA_015661045.1 Dehalococcoidia bacterium
ACGGACTCGTGGATGGAAACGTCCACCCATTGTCCCACACCCAGCCTCTCTCGTGCCTGAAGGGCGATAAGGGTGCCGATAGCGGCGTGCATACCGGCGTGAAGATACGACTGGGGGACACCGATGCGCAGCGGTGGGCGGTCCGGGTCTCCTGTGATGTGCATCAGTCCCCCCATGGCCATGCTCACTAGATCCGAGGCCTGAAACGACTTGTACGGCCCGCTCTGTCCGAAAGGGGTGACTGAGATTAGCACCAGAGCAGGGTTGGTGACACTCAAAGAGTCGTATCCTATGCCAAGACCCGCTAACCATCCGGGCGCGAAGGACTCTATGACTGCATCGGCTGTCCCGGCCAGCGTAAGGAAGGACTCCCTGTCCTTCGGCTTCGACAGGTCCAGCGTTACCGACCGTTTGCCTGTGTTGAACGCCAGCCAGTAAACACTGTCCTGTCGAGTGTAGCGAAGGCTCCGCTCGTGGAGAGCAGATGCGCCTTTTCCCCCATAGACCTGCCTGTAACGGGCGGGCTTGCCTCCGGGTGGTTCGACAAGGATGACCTCAGCCCCCAGGTCGGACAGGACTTTCCCCGCCATGAAGCCCTTCTCGTCGGTAAGGTCCAGAATGCGATACCCTTCAAGCGGGCTGTTAGTGGTATCGGTCATGATTACTTACTCCAGTTCTTTCGAAGATAGAATCCTCCTTTTGCTCCCGTCCGATGAATACCAATTCGTTTCCAATTATTTTACCATTGCCCCCTTTAAGACTCAATGACAATACTCATTAAATATCATGTTTGCAATACTGCCGGCATTTTCCGTAATGAAGCTCCACCTTTCCTGATTATCCAGTCAAAACCCCCTGTTTATGTAAACTGTAGCTAATTACCTACCACCCCATATTTTTCAATCTTAGATATATAAATGTTTGTAAGCTGAAGTAATTAATTGGACAATATATAGGCAAACTGTTATCTTTGGTGATATAATCTTTTGCGGACAGGAGAGGTGTCCGAGTGGTTTATGTTGCCGCTCTCGAAATTTGCTATCAGGTGTCATAAACAGTGGTTTTAGATACGAAACAGAACGTTTGTGGCAGTTGCTAAAACCCTGGTTTGAAGCTAGAGTGCTTTTTGGTGATGTCCCGTTATTTCTAGTCCATTAGCAAATTATTAGCAAATTCGTAGATATGGTTTAAATCTGAGGCAAAAATATAAACTTTTGCCATCTATAGGGCTGAAGTCCCTTCTTTGCATAAAAGCAGATGCTAGTTTTCGTTGACGAATCGGGAGACCCTGGACTCAAGATAGACGCTGGCTCAAGCCGATACTTCGTGATAGCCCTGGTGGTCTTCGAGGATAACGAGGAAGCCGGGG
The DNA here is from genome assembly GCA_015661045.1 of Dehalococcoidia bacterium. Lineage (GTDB taxonomy): Bacteria > Chloroflexota > Dehalococcoidia > JACVQG01 > JACVQG01 > JACVQG01. The sequence continues at coordinate 1,370 of JACVQG010000021.1, forward strand.
CGACAGACAAACGTATTGAGCTTTTACGGCGCGAGTTGCGATTGGACCCCCGCTTTGAGTTTCGCTTTAACCACTGTAACAAGGACTTCCGGGAGCGTTTCCTTGTCGCCATAGCGCCGTACGAGTTCTTCTATTACGGGATCGTTGTTGACAAGCACCCAAACAAGTTGAGGGGGCCGGGCTTTAAATACAAGAATTCTTTCTACAAGTATGCAAGCAGTCTTGTCTTCCAGAACGCGAAGGCATATCTAAGCAATGCCATAGCGGTCATAGATGGCAGCGGCAGCAGGGACTTCAGGAGAGAATTGGCAAGCTATTTGAAGAAGCGCACCAACGACCCGCAGCAGCGCTATATCCGGGAGGTTAAGCTTCAAAACTCTTTGGGAAATAACCTGCTACAAATGGCTGATATGGTGGCCGGTGCCATTCATAGAAGCTTTGGGGAAAAGCCAGATGCCAACACATACAGAGGGATAATTAAGCACCGTGAAGTCTATGTCCAACTCTGGCCCAAATAAAAACCCCAACCCTAGTCCCGATGAATCGGGACACGCGCACCATACGGTGACAATTCGGGTTGAGGTCAATTCCACTTTTATTATAGGCCACTGGTTGATTTTGTCAACATTCTGATGTCTTTATTCCAAGTTGGGGTAGGGGGGCAGCGGCCACACATGATTTAGTATAAAATGCGTCCAGTTGTAGCCTACTAGACTGGGGGTATTTTCCCTCACAATTAATCAACAGGCAGATCGGGAGAGGACGGACAGGTTATGCTCTAATGCTCTTTTATCCATTGGATAAGGTCTTCTTTCAAAAACACGCGTTTTTTGCCTATCTTATGTGAAGGTAACCCCTCATTCATAAGCTTATATATAGTCTGATGACTAATTGCTAGAAACTCCTGCGCCTCTGCAAAGGTAAGAAATATCCGCTCTATAGCCCCCTCTGGTTTCTTTCTTCCCATTTTGACCACTCCTAGCCTGACTATTAGGTAATGGTAGAGTGTTGGGATTGATTAGGCACAAATAGACGATAATAGATGATTATTGACATTAAGCCGTTTGGCGTTATAATGTTGCTGTCAATCCAAAAAAGAAATGGGGAAACAGGAAGGGGGGCGCAAGGCCATGTTTACGAAGGTCATAGCTGTTCTTTTGCTTGTCCTGATAGTCTTATCCGGGTGCACGCCCAAAATCACCCAGCCACCTCCCGAAACCAGTCCGACTCAGTCGCCAAAGTCAGGAACGCAAACACCCGTCATACCTAGTCCCGAAGCGAAAAATAATATTGGCAAGCGGGTAACAGTAGAATTAGTAGTAGCCGACACCCGCTACGCCAGTGGGTCAAGGGGACAGCCAACTTTCCTTAACGACAAGCCCTACCCCAACCATAACTTCACTGTAGTTATATGGGGCAGGGATAGGTCAAAGTTTGGCACCCCGGAACGGTCCTTCAAGGGAAAACTCATACGGGCCAGTGGGCTAGTGGAGTCGTTTCAGGGGAAGCCACAAATAGTTGCTAATGATCCTTCGCAGATACAGGTTATGGATTAGCGTCCTTTTTGGTGTAGGTGTGATAGTTGCCTACTGGTGGTTGGGGCCATTGGCTCCGGCCTCGCTGGTTTATGCTAATCGTGTGATAGACGGCGACACAATTGAAGTCAATGGCATTTACAGAGTGCGATACATCGGTATTGATACCCCTGAAACCGTCCATCCCACTAAGCCAGTACAGTTCTGGGGGCCTGAAGCATCTCAAAGGAACAAAGAACTCTCGGAGCGAAAGTTGATTTTCCTTGTGAGAGACGGACGGGACAAGGACGACTACGACAGATTGTTGCGCTACATTTACCTGGCAAACGGCGTGAACATTAACGCCCAATTGGTTGTAGAGGGCTACGCTTACTATGCAAACTATGGCGATGGTTTCCGCTTCCAATCCGATTTCCTTCAATTAGAGCTGGAAGCAAGGGATGCGAGACGAGGACTTTGGCAGAATACCCCGAAACGCTAAATCTTAAGCAAAGGGGGTGTTATGGTGCGTTATTATATGGCTGTAGTCTTCTTGGCTTTCCTAGTCCTTTTCTCTGCTTGTCAGGGGCCACCAGGTCTGGCAGGGCCGTTAGGCCCACAAGGCGAAAGGGGGTTACAGGGGCCAGTAGGACCGCAGGGGCCTCCCAGCCCACCTAGCCCCAGAATGGAAGCTCTGGAGAGGGAGATAAAAGAGTTAAAGGCTGAAGTCGTAAGGCTCCAGTCCATGAAGAGCGTGCCGGAAACCTTCCCGACTGCAACACCGAAGGGGCCGATAGTCCCCACACCTCGCCCAACATCTACCTCCCCGGTGTTTACGCCCGTGCCCCCTCGAACCCCAGCTCCGCAAACTCCGGTTCCGCCTTCCACCTTGATTCCACAAAGGCATCCGTCCGGTGCTACAGCTCTTTGCCGAGATGGGACATACAGTTACAGTGCCAACCGAAGCGGCACATGTTCTCGACATGGAGGCGTTGCGCAGTGGCTGCGATAAGCGATGCTAGTCTCCAGGATAAAAAACTGGCGGCGTTAGAGCGTTGGGACGGGGATTGTGATACCCCCACGCCCAAACATGGGGTTTTTGGCACCCTTCTTGGGGGGTAACGGGGGGGTAAGGGTTGAGTCCCCTTTAAATCTACCCTATCATTATTCAGGCTGCTAAGGGGGTAAGGGTTAGATGTTGTTTTCGGTGTTAGTTCACCTTATCTTGCCCAAGGGCGTAGGGGGATTAGGGTAATGAGCATTCATGCCCCCACCAGGTCTTCCCCCTTATCTGGCTCATGCTCTTTTTCGTCAGCAAGTGGCCTATGCCGGTGCTGGACACATCATAAGCCCAGGGGCTTCTTCACTTATTTTTAAACTCATGCTTTTGGGCCTGTCCCCGGCAGATATAGCAGATACCATGCACATGATACTGTTTCATATGGCCGCAATCCCCGCAATATTGCTGTCTAGCTTCGATTGCTTCTTTCAGGGTTTTAACGTCTTGCGGGCCTGATTGTTGCACCATCTTAGTGTGCTGCCTACAAAAACGGTGATAATTGGACAGTATAACCCGGGCTGGTTTCCTGCATTGTTTGCCATTTTCCATAATGAAGCTCCACCTTTCCTGATAATCCAGTCAATACCAACTGTTTATGTAAACTATAGCCAATTAACTACCACCCCATATTTTTCAATCTTAGATATATAAATGTTTGTAAGCTGAAGTAATTGATTGGACAATATATAGCCAAATTGCTATCCTTGATGTTATAATCGTTTGCGGACTGGAGAGGTGTCCGAGTGGTTTATGGTGCCGCTCTCGAAAAGCGGTCTCCGGTTATACTGGAGCGTGGGTTCGAATCCCACCCTCTCCGCTGACAAAATGGTTTCATTTTGAAGCTGAGAAAACTAATCTTAGATATTTATCGGTTAATTACACACCCATAGATTTGCGGAGAGGTGCTGGAGCGGCCTATCAGGCACGCCTGGAGAGCGTGAGTCGGCGTAAGTCGACCGTGGGTTCGAATCCCACCCTCTCCGCCATTTACTAATTTTTCCTTTTCTATTGACACCCCTATGAACGATACAAAATACTGGGTAGGCTTTAATTTAATCCCCGGCATCGGCAGGGTGCGGTTCTCTCTCCTGGAGAAGCACTTTGGCGAGATGGCTTCTGCATGGCATGCTCCGGCACCGGAGCTAAAGGCCGCCGGCCTGGAGTCAAAAATTACTCAGGCTATAATCGATCACCGCCCCCGGATTTCCCCTGATGAAGAGATGGAGAAACTGGAACGACTCCATATAAAAGCCCTGACCTGGAAGGACAAAACCTATCCACCTCGGCTTAAGGAAATCTATGATCTACCGCCTGTCCTCTATGTCCGCGGCTCTCTCCTGCCCGACGATGAATGGGCGGTAGCCGTAGTGGGCACACGCCGTTCAACTATTTATGGCCGCCAGGTAACTGAAGATTTCGTAACCGACCTGGCCCGGCATAAGATTACTATCGTTAGCGGTCTGGCCCGTGGGATAGACACCGTGGCTCACCGGGCAGCATTGGAGGCCGGGGGCCGCACCATAGCTATTCTGGCCTGCGGGCTGGACCTTGTCTATCCGCCGGAGAATGCCCAGCTTTCCAGGGATATAATGGAGCACGGCGCGCTCGTGAGTGAGCAACCTCTGGGTGTGCCGCCACGCGCCGATTATTTCCCCCGAAGGAACCGCATTATGAGCGGTATGAGCCTGGGCACGTTGGTGGTAGAAGCGGGAGAGACCAGCGGCGCTCTAATTACTGCCCGTTTAGCCAATGAACAGAACCGTGAGGTTTTCGCCGTGCCGGGCAGCATCCTGTCACCCAATAGCCAGGGCACCAACTATCTTATCCAGGAGGGGGCCAAGCTGGTGCGCAATTACCAGGACATCCTGGAGGAATTGAACCTATCGATGGCTGCCCAGCAGTTGGAGATGAAGGAGCTACTACCGCCGACGGATACTGAGTCCCAACTGCTTCGAAAACTCTCGACGGAACCCGTGCATGTGGATGAAGTATGCCGCACCAGCGGCCTTCCTGTATCCCTGGTAAGTAGTACCCTCGCCATGATGGAGCTTAAAGGGATGGTAAGACAGGTGGGAGGCATGAACTATATCCTGGCCAAAGAGGCCAGAGAAGAATACCGAGTAAAGGTGAAATAGGTTTAAATATGTCCAAAAAACTGGTTATCGTTGAGTCCCCGGCCAAGGCTAGAACCCTGAGCCGGTTCCTGGGCTCTGACTATACTATAAAAGCCTCCCTGGGCCATATCAGGGACCTCCCACGCAGCCAGCTTGGTGTGGATGTGGAGAAGGGCTTCGAGCCGAAGTATGTCGTGCCCCGCACCAAATCGGCGGTGGCCAAGGAGCTTAAAGAAGCGGCCCGCAAAGCCACCTCTTTATACCTGGCAACAGACCCTGACCGCGAAGGAGAAGCCATCTCCTGGCATTTGATGGAGGTTATAAAACCAGACGGGCTTTCCATCCATCGCGTGGTTTTCCATGAGATAACTCCCGAAGCAGTAAAAGAGGCTTTCAAGCATCCCCGTACTATAGACATGAACCTGGTGGACGCCCAGCAGGCCCGCCGTATCCTGGACCGACTGGTTGGCTATAAAATAAGCCCCTTACTGTGGAAAAAAATTCAGCGGGGGCTTTCGGCCGGTCGAGTGCAATCGGTGACCCTGAAAATGGTGGTTGACAGGGAGCGGGAAATCGAGAGCTTTGTCCCTGTGGAATACTGGAGCATAGACGCCGAGATAGCCAAGCCTGGCGCTCCCAAAGATAAATTCAAGGCTGGACTGGTAGGCATGGCCGACCATAAAAAGAAACTGGAAATCCACAACCAGGCTGAGTCGGATAAGCTGGTGGCAGCCCTTCAAGGTTCGGCTTACGCCGTAGCCAAGGTAACCAATAAAGAGCAATCCCGTTCGCCATCTCCACCATTTATCACCAGCACCATGCAACAGGAAGCGGGGCGGAAGCTGGGTTTCGCTGCCGAAAGAACGATGTCCATTGCCCAGCAGCTATACGAAGGTTTGGCTATAGGTAAAGAGGGTGCGGTAGGTCTAATCACTTACATGCGCACCGACTCCACAACAGTAGCGACTTCCGCCCTGGAAGAGACTCGGGAGTATATCAAAGAAAAATACGGCGCTGATTATCTTCCCCCTCACCACCGCCAGTTCGTTCGCAAGGTAAAAGGGGCGCAGGAGGCCCATGAAGCTATCCGTCCTACCCGTATCCACCGGCTACCTGAAGACATCAAAGCATCCCTTAATCGTGACCAGTTCCGCCTCTACGACCTTATCTGGAAGCGGATGGTAGCCAGTCAGATGGCGGCGGCCCGCTTTTATAACACATCCGTGGACATTCATGCCAAAAGCAATAAACCAGTCGCAACTTACCTCCTCCGGGCCACTGCTTCCACGCTAAAATTCCCCGGCTTCCTGACACTTTACTCCGAGAGCCGGGACGAAGAAGACCCCGCCAAATCATCTCTTCCTGAGTTAAATGCTGCCGATAAACTCCAATTATTAGGCCTTTTACCAGAGCAGCACTTTACTCAGCCTCCTGCACGTTACTCTGAAGCTACCTTGATAAAAGCCCTGGAGGAGAACGGTATCGGCCGCCCCAGCACCTATGCGCCCATCCTGTCTATCCTCAAGGAACGCCAATATGTGTTGAAAGAGGACGGCCGCTTCAAACCGGAGAAAATAGGTTTTACTGTCTCCGACCTGCTGGCCCAGCATTTCCCCGATATTGTAGATGTGGGTTTTACTGCTTCTATGGAGGTCAAATTAGATGAGATTGCCCGAGGTGAACAGGAGTGGCGGCCAGTATTGGAGGAATTCTATAAACCTTTTGATGATAGACTATCCAAAGCCACTGAAACCATAGAGAAAGTGCCGGACGAAGAAGTCGGTGAAGCCTGTCCTCAATGCGGTAAGCCCCTGGTAATAAAGTCAGGGCGGCATGGAAAGTTTATAGCGTGTCCCGGCTATCCGGAATGCAAATACACCAGGCCATTGCCCGGGAGCGAAGAAGAGGAAACCGATAAGATTGAGGAAGCCTGCCCGGAGTGCAGCAAACCGCTGGCAATCAGAGCGGGACGGCATGGAAAGTTTGTCGCCTGCACCGGCTATCCGGAATGCAAGTATACCCGGCCTCTAGCTGGGAAAAATGAAACGGAACCTGAAAAAATAGAGGAACCCTGCCCGGAGTGCGGTAAGCCATTAGTATACAAAGCGGGGCGATTTGGCAAATTTATCGCCTGTAGCGGTTATCCTGGCTGCAAGTATTCCCGCCCTATATTAAAGAAGGTTGGTGTAGCCTGTCCCGAGTGTGGCGGTGACCTCGTGCAGAGGCGCGCCAAAGGCAAACGCTCGTTCTATGGCTGCGCCAACTATCCGAAATGCAAATTTATCACCAATCAACGGCCGTTAACTCAGCCTTGCTCTGCCTGCGGCGGTATTTTAGTATATCAAAGCAAAACCCAGGCCAAGTGCCTCAAGTGCGGCCATACCGAAGCCCTGGCGGAAAAAGCAGAAGCAGTAGCAGTAGGATAGGGACGGAATCTCCCGCCCCGATGCATCGGGACCATGAAGGATGAAAATAGGTTGGATTATTCTTTTGCGGCCGGGGTAAATCCCTCTACGCTCCCTTTCGTAAAGGGAGCGTAGAGGGATTTTAGTCATCCTCCATACTAACTCTTATCTTTATTTTCGGGGGAATAGTCCGTAATAACCGCTTCAGGTAAAAAACAAACATGTCTAAAAAGAAAAGAAAACTCCGTCAACAGCAACCGGTCCCGGTTCAAATCCATAACCCGAAGAGGGGGCTGGTCCTTAACCGGGCAGTGATAGGCATGGCTATTGCCGGACTGGCTGTTTCAGGCTATTTAGCCTACCTTCAGTTTAGCAGCGCGAATGCCGCTTTCTGCGCCGAGGGATCGGGGTGTGACATTGTCAGGGACAGCATCCATTCCCGCCTATTTGGCGTCCCGATAGCCCTCCTGGGTGTTCTGGGATATGCAGCTATTCTGGCAATCAGCCTGTGGCCGATAAAAGCAGCCTCCAAACGTTTGCCGTTACTCCTGATGGGCCTGGCAGGTTTCACCTTTTCTGCCTACCTTACCTACCTGGAGCTGGCGGTTATCAAAGCGGTATGCCCCTACTGCATAGTATCCGCTTTGTTAATAACAGGAATACTGGTTGTTTCGCTCCTTCAAAAACCCCTGGCGCCCGGCCTTTCAAATAAGCGCGTTGCCCTTTTCGCCGGAATTGTCGTGGTTTTAGTGTTTATTGTCCCCTTTCTGGCCCAGCGGCCCACAGATCAAAACGCAGCCCAGACAGATTTCCAGACCAGGCTGGCCAAGCACCTGACCGCCCAGGGCGCTGTTTTGTACGGGGCTTACTGGTGTCCGCATTGTAACAACCAGAAAGAACTCTTTGGCAAAGCTTCTTCACTTGTGAATTATGTCGAGTGCGACGCTAGAGGGCAAAACCCCAACGTGCAACTATGTAAGGATAAAGGGATTAAGCTTTACCCCACATGGGAGATCAAGGGTACACGATATGAGGGTGTTATTACCTTAGATGAGCTTGCAAAGCTCTCAGGGTTCGCACAGTAGCTTGGCGAAATGGGAACCTGTTTTTACAGCCAAAGGTAGCGCAGCATGAACAAGCCTAACAAGGACCTCACCACCCCCTCAGGCATTCCTATCAAGCCTGTCTATACCGGAGCGGATACCGTCGGGATAGACAGCGACAGGGATCTCGGCCTGCCCGGGAAACCTCCATATACCAGGGGCATCTATCCCAATATGTACCGGGGTAAGCTATGGACTATCCGCCAGTTCTCCGGTTTTGGTACGCCTGAGGAGACCAATCAGCGTTACAAGATGGAATATGGCCTGGGGCAAACCGGTTTCTCTATCGCCTTTGACGCCCCCACCGAAAGCGGACTTGACCCCGACGATCCCCGTGTAGAGGGCGATGTGGGGATGGGGGGAGTGCCGGTCTCCTCACTCCAGGATATGGAGATAATGTTCGAGGGGCTGCCTATCGATAGAGTAAGCACTGCCGTTGTAGCCTCACCGTGGACAGCCTGCGCCCTATCAGCTATGTACTTTGCCATGGCCGTGAAACGGGGCATCCCGCTGCAGCAACTTGACGGCACCACCCAGAATGACCTTTTACTTTTTACCGGATGCTGTAAGCTCACTGATATTATCTCACCCGGCAAGATGCTCCGGCTATGCGTGGATGTCGTGGAATGGTGTGCCCGGAACACACCGCGCTGGCACCCGGTCAGCTTCGCCTCCTATAACTACAGGGAGAACGCTATCACCGCCCCCCAGGAACTTGGCCTGCTCTTTGCTAACGCTGTTGCTTACATCGACGAGGAGCTTGGGCGACACCGCCTGGGTATAGATGATTTTGCCCCTACCATTTCATTTCATCTGGCATCCCACAACGACATCCTGGAGGAAGTGGCCAAATTTAGAGCGGCCCGCCGTATGTGGTACAAACTGATAACTGAACGCTACCAGGCTAAGAACCCCCGTTCAGCCCTGTTCCGCTTTCATGTTCAGACCTCCGGCTCTACCCATACCTACCAGCAACCGTTTAATAACATCGTCCGCATAGCTTATCAGACACTGGCGGCGGCCCTGGGTGGCGCCCAATCCATCCACGCCTGTTCTTATGCATAGCTTATCAGACACTGGCGGCGGCCCTGGGTGGCGCCCAATCCATCCACGCCTGTTCTTATGACGAAGCCATCTGTCTACCTACCGACCAGAGCATCCTGCTATCTATCAGGACCCAACAGATAGCCCAACTGGAAAGCGGGGTGGTCAACGTAGCCGACCCTCTCGGTGGCAGCTACTATGTGGAGTCCCTCACTAACGAAGTGGAAAAGCGTTCCTGGGAATATATGAACACAGTGGAGAAACAGGGGGGACTGGTGACCGCTCTGGAATCGGGGTGGGTACACCGGGAGTTCCAGAAGGCGATGATGGAGCACGAAACGAAATTGGCCAACGGTAAGACACCAGTCGTCGGAGTGAATGTTTATACTATGGAGGAGGAACCCTTTAAAGTACCCCTCTTCCGACCCAATCCCAATGCTGTTGACTTACAACAGGCCAAGCTGGAACGGCTAAAGGGCCAGCGAGATAACTCAGAGGTCGCCTCCGCATTGGAAGAAGTTCGCGAATTAACAGTACGGGGCGAGAATGTGATGCCGGGGGTCATGCGGGCGGTAAAAGCCTATGCTACACTGGGAGAGATCCAGGGGGTATGGCGGAAACTCTACCCCCTGTGGCGCATGCCAATTGGGATATGAGAGGTGGGAGACAACAGTAGGGGCAAGGGGCCTGAAGCAAGAAAGAACCCGTATGGCATCCTGCTGAGTTGCTGAGGTCAGCGTAGGGACAGGTCCCGGATGCCCCAGGCTTCAGCCTGGGGTACAAAATAAGGCCCCCCTATGGCGCATGCCGATTGGGATATAAAAACAAGAATCAAGAGGCAGGAGGCCAGAAGCAAGATAGTGCCTAAACGTATCAAGGTCCTTATGACCAAACCCGGCATTGACGGCCACTGGCGGGGGGCAATTGTAGTTAGCACGGCCCTGCGGGATGCCGGCATGGAGATTATTTTCGCCGGCAACCAGACGCCTTCGGAAATTGCTGAGTCTGCCTTGCAGGAGGACGTGGATGTGGTGGGGATTTCTATCCTGTCGGCAGGCCACATGCGACTGGTACCGGAGACAGTCCGTCTGCTTAAAGAGAAAGGTGTAAATGCTCTGGTTTTGGTCGGAGGTACCATCCCTCAAGAGGATATACCTCAGCTAAAAGCGATAGGGGTACACGAGGTGTTCGTGCCCGGCACAAGGTTAGATGATATCGTGCATTTTATACAGCAGAAGGTCGGAAAAGGCGCCTGTTAATGTCACCCTGAACGAAGTGAAGGGTCTGGGGTGGAGGAGGAATCACATACGAAATGCCTCCCCACCCTGAGATTCTTCGCTACACTCCAGAATGACATTTGAGGCAAGCCTAAGTGATGGTAAAAGGGGTATAATATTAACATTATCCAATTGTACCCAGGGCTTAAGCCCTGGGCATATGGTTTTTATGTCTATGCCCCAGACTGAAGTCTGGGGTACTGTATAAACACCTAAGGTTTGTAGCATGATGTCCTTTAATCAAATACGAATGAAGCACAAAACGGATTAAGGATATTTTTATATGTTTCTAGCGCTTCAGGTCTATTTAGAAAAAGTGTTGCCTGGCTACCACCGGTATCTGGACGCCGAGCGCCATCTTTCCCGCTATACAATCAGGAACTATTTTAATGACCTGCACAGCTATTTTAATTTCCTGTCAGAACAGGAAATCACCTCGCTGGAAGAGGTGGACCATGCCCTGTTGGACCCGATGAAGTCGGCTATAAGCCCCAAGCTTCAACAGCGGCTCCCTTCGTTTTTAAGCCATGAGGAGGCCCGCAATCTGGTGGAAGCCCCCGACCTGTCCACCCCTCAGGGCTTGCGGGACAGGGCTTTTCTGGAGCTTTTATACGCCTCCGGGCTGCGGGTGAGTGAGCTTGTCGGCCTGGATTTCTCAGATATTAACTTAACAACCAGAGAACTCCGTGTTCTGGGGAAAGGTTCTAAAGAGCGGATAGTGCTTATGGGAGAGCCTGCCGTGCAAGCTGTAGAGACCTACATCGAAAAGGGCCGTCCTCAGCTTTCAGACCATGCAAGGGGCCAGGCCCTGTTTATTAACCGATATGGGCGGCGGTTCTCGCAACGGCTGGTGCAACTCCTGGTATCGAAATACGGCCGGTTAGTAGGTTTAACCAAAAAGGTGCATCCCCACCTGCTGCGCCACACCTTTGCCACCCATATGCTGGATGGAGGTGCAGATTTGCGGGTCGTCCAGGAGCTTATGGGGCACACCAATCTAGCCACTACCCAGGTCTATACACATGTCAGCCAGAGCCAGGCGCGGAAGGTCTATCTGACCGCCCACCCCCTGGCCAAGCAGCCAAAGGAGTAGGGGCACGATGCATCGTGCCCGTACGAAAAAGCAGGAGAATATATGCAAGTAGAAGAAATCCTATCCCAGCTCATCCAGATAAAATCGGTTAACCCGCCCGGCGGCGAGACCGAGGTAGCCAAATACCTCAAGGGTCTCTTTGATAAAGCGGGAATCCGCAATGAAATCATTGAATCAGCCCCTGGCCGTGGCAGTTTTATAGCATATCTAGGCGAGGGCAGCCGGCGGCTTCTCTTCCTGTCCCATACCGATGTAGTCCCCGTAACACCAAACTGGGATGTAGACCCTTTCTCCGGCATTATCAAAGATGGTCAGGTATGGGGACGCGGCGCCCTGGACTGCAAGGGGCTGGTAGCCGCCGAAGCCTATGCTATGCTCCAGCTTGCCCAAAACCGGTCCCGACTTAACGGACAGCTAGTCTTCGCCGCCACCGCCGATGAAGAGGTTGGGGGCGTCTACGGCGTGAAATACCTGCTGGAACACCACCCTGAGAAACTGCAAGCCGATTTTGCAGTTAACGAGGGCGCAGAAGCGCCGATTAAAGTAGATGGGAAATCGGCCTATTTCATTCAAGCTGGAGAGAAGGGAGCAGCCTGGACAACACTGAAAACCAGGGGCATCTCTGCTCATGGCTCGCTCCCGGCCCTGGGAGTGAACGCAGTGGTCAAAATGGCGGCTGTGGTGGACCGGCTCGCCAAATACAAACCAAAGATAATACTTATCCCGGAGGTAAAGACGCTTATAGAATCTCTGGCCCGGCTATATGGAGACAACCGCCGGGTAACTGTGACAAGTGTGGATAAAATCCTGGAAGACCTGCCGGACAGGACCTTTCTGGCATACTTGCAGGCTATAACCAGAATGACTATATCCACCAACTATATTCAGGGCGGAGTGAAGACCAATATCATACCTGATAGCTGCACCGCTGAGGTAGATATAAGAGTTCTGCCCGGTCAGGAAAAAGATTTCGTCCTGAACGAATTAGTAAAATTCACCGACAGTGACACCGAGATAGTACTACCGGACTTTCTTGGCGCCTCTTTCTCTCCATCCAGCACAGAGGGATACAAACTCATAACCAAAACTATACAAGATGTCGTCGGAGAGACTATCTGTCTGCCGAGTATGTCCTCCGGCGCTACCGATTCCCGGTTTTTGAGAAAGGCAGGAATTCCCTCTTATGGAATAGCAGTAATGGACCTGGGCTATGACCCGACACTGCAAATGACTGTCCACGGACGGAACGAGCG
>JACVQG010000234.1 GCA_015661045.1 Dehalococcoidia bacterium
GACGGGAAAATGTGACCTGCGCTTGCACGCTATGACATTCAACCGTAGGGGCCCCGATGTATCGGGGCCCTGGGCGATCACAAGGGCACTCGTTACAACATAGTCTTAAATCCGTCGAGAAACCGAGAGATTCTATGGCTACGGGCCTACTTGACTGGTGGTCGGAAACCCCCGACCCGATGCACCGATGTGAATCGTGTCTACCCCCTTTACGTAAAGGGGGTTAGGGGGTTTTCGTCATAGCTCATCTCCGCAAGTAGTGAAGCGTCGATTTTGGGACCATAATATATTCCGGCTGACCTAACCTAATGCTCTTTACCACATTTTGTTGGAACAGATGATCACAAGGGTCGCCCCTACAGGTAACCTAAAACGGCGTTTCATCCTTCGTGGCACCTGCCCGGCAAGAGAACAAGGGAGGCTCTCTATAATTATGTATTTGTGATGTTGATGTCCAAAATCCCTCTCAATCTCCCTTTGCGAAAGGGAGGGGTTTTAGTCTCCCCCTTTTTCAAAGGGGGCGCAGGGGGATTTTTACTTGTTTCGGGGTTTAAAATATGAAAATCAACTTGAAAAGCAATTTCGATATCGGCATTTTTGAGATGGAGTTTACTCAATCTCGAGTAACACTGAGAGATGTCATCCAGAAACTCTCCCAGCGGCAGCAGGGCCTTGGTGTAATTAAGGAATCCAACCCGATGGAGATAGATGCCGGGTTTGACGTCCGTGTCAACGGACGGGATTACGTATTTTTGCCTCAACGTCTGGATTCTTTACTGAAAGCTGGAGACCAGGTTGAAGTCTCGGTCTCGGCGCTGGGGGGCGGTTAAAGATTATCACTGAATTTTCTTGACAACTAATTCCTCTTGTCGTATCATGCAACCATCTTCCAATATTACTTTAGAGGGGGTAACTCCTATGACAGAAAATGAACCACAAAAATATGCTCGCTCGAAGGAAATCTATCAGCGTATACGCTGCATGAGATGCACTCATCGCATAGACCTGGAGAAAGACCAGAAAGAAGCCTACTGTCCGGCTTGCGGTCTGGGATGGGTGATAACCTGGGTAACGCCGGATATTCCCATGGTTCTACGCCGCATCATGCCTAATATCCCGAAATAGTAGGGACAATTCATGAATTGCCCCTACAGGTGAGTTTGACCAGGAGGAAAAATGAGACAGGTAGCCTATGTAGATTTAACTAATCGAAAGGTGACAATAAAACCCATACCCGAGGACCTGCTCCGCAAGTTTCTCGGCGGTCGTGGCATCGGGTCTTATCTTCTTTATAACCACACGACAAAAGGCATTCACCCCCTGAGTCCGGAGAACCCGCTAATCTTCTCTCCGGGACTCATGACGGGGCAATTCGCCAACGCCATGGGCCGGTGCCACGTGAACGGGAAGTCTCCCGATACAGGGAAGTATGGCGATTCCAACATCGGCGGTGCCTTCGGGGCGGAATTGATGTACGCCGGTCTCCAGGCCCTGGTAATTACCGGCAAAGCGGCCAAGCCGACTTACCTCTTCATCGACAATGACAAGATTCAACTCCGGGACGCATCGAAGCTATGGGGGAAGGACACCTTCCAGACCCAGCTCGGTGTCTGGGACGAGCTTCAGGACCCTGATGTGAAGGTCGCTTGTATCGGCGAGGCCGGCGAACACCAGGTCGGCTTTGCCTGCATACTTCATCAGTTGAAGCGCTCGGCGGGGCGCACCGGTCAGGGCGCCCTTATGGGTTCCAAGAACCTGAAGGCCGTCGCCGTCCGGGGTAGCCAGTCATTGCCCGTCAAGGACCCGCAGAAGCTGCTGGAGATCACCCGGAGGCAGTACGAGTATATCCGGCGCACCAAAATATTCGAGATAACCAAGCGATGGAGCAATCTCTTTGCCTGGGTGGTCAACAACGAACGTGAAGGCATTGTCGTCCGCAACCACCGGGCCAACTTCTATCCTGAGGGCTACGGGCATCTGGACGTGGACATCTTTTTGGACAAATACAGTGAGAAGATGCTGGCCTGCCAGCAATGTGCTATGCACTGCGAGCACCGCTATGAGGTGAAAGAGGGGCCATACAAGGGGTTGAAGGGTGAGGGACCGGAATGGATTGCCCCCCTGCATTTTGGAGCGCTGGTGGGCAACATACACTGGGACGTGATTCTGGCTAGCTTCGAGAAGACGAACCGCTTCGGCATAGATGCCTCCACCTTTGGCCTCTATCTCGCCTGGCTCATGGACATCTACGACCGCGGGCTTATTGGCAAAGAGCAGACAGGCGGCATAGACTTCAACTTTGGCTCGGCGGAGGCCATGGTCAAACTACCCGAACTCATTAACAAGGATGAGGGGATTGGCAAGGTTATCTCCCACGGCGCCGATGAGGCCATCAGGCAGTTGGGGGACAAGACCGGCGAGTTCCTCTACCGCTGCGGCCGGGGCCTAACCCAGGAGGCGGTCAATGACCGCATCCTGCGGGCCACGTGCCTGGGCGACCAGACCTCCAACCGGGGCAACGACCACCTGCGCGGCCGCTGCAATCTGGAGTTTATGGGTCTGCCCGCCGAGGTACTTTCGAAGATTATCGGACGGCCTACTAATCCGGATCCATATGCCTGGGATACCAAAGCCTTCTTTGCTATGTGGCAGCAGAACTTGAACACCATGTCGGATTGTCTTGGGCTATGTAAATTCTGGACGCAGTGGTTTGCCCCCGACCTGTTTGGTTTTGAACAACCATTGGAGGTCATCAACGCTGTTACCGGCTGGAATATGACTAAGGACGAGCTATGGGAGGCCTCGGAGCGGGTATGGAACATGGAGAAGATGTTTAATGTGAGGGATGGAGAGGACCGCCGGCACGACACTCCGCCCAAGATATTCTTCGAGCCAATCAAGGAGGGGGCCAGGAAGGGACTGTGCCTGGAGCCTGATAAGTGGAATGCCTTATTGGACGAATACTATGATTTACGGGGATGGGACAGGAATGGTATACCCAAACCTGAGACACTGAAGAGGTTGAAGCTGGACAAAGAGCCATCTCACATTATATAAAGTTACCCCTTGCCCCCTTTGTTAAAGGGGGAATAAGGGGGATTTAAAAAACCGAAAAAAATATTATCCATATTTCAGGAGGCTAAAATACATGACCACGCAAACTCAGACGGCGCAGAAAAATATGCTTGTCAATGCCAACATATGCACGGGGTGCCGGCTATGTGAGCTGATATGCTCACTGTATAAAGAGAAAGAGACAAACCCTGCGAAGGCCCGCATACATAACGAGTTTTATCTCATGGAAGGTATGAGGGTGCCACGGGTATGCATCAACTGCACTGACCCGAAATGTATACCTGCCTGCCCTATAGATGCCCTGAAGAAGGATAAGGCGACAGGCTGGGTAGTAATGGATACCAAACTCTGTAACGATTGCCAGATGTGCATCGGGGCTTGCCCTTACGGGGCTATCAGATTGGCACCGGATAATGACGTAATAAAGTGCGATCTGTGCGGCGGAGACCCCCAGTGTGTGACCATGTGTGAGACGCAGGCTATTAAATTTGATTCGCGGCAACCCCAGAAAATAACACTCGCCCGGCAGGGAATGAAGTCATTCCTGGATAAGGAAATCACAGAAAAATAGACTCCGTTCTTTCCTCTCCCTCGAGGGGAGAGGTTAGGTGAGGGTGATGTCCTAATTTTAAACTTTATTAACACAATAAAGTTAGTGATGGTCAATGACCAGCATAACAGGGAGGGGTAGATGAAGGTAGAAGTAAGGCTTTTTGGCACATATAAAGAGGCCGCTAAAACCAGCGTCCTTCAAGAAGAACTAAACGGTGTAGTTACTCTTGGCGGGCTACTGGACAAACTAAGTAAAAGGTATGGAGGCACTTTTGAAAATCTTCATGATACCAACAGCGGCGTCCTCATCCTCCGCAATGCCGATATTACACGGGAATTGGATCTTAAATTAGCCGATGGCGACGTGGTCAAGCTGGTACCGGCGGTGCCGGGAGGGTAAAAGTAAGACTATACCCCAGGTTTAAACCTGGGGTATATGGGTTCATATTCTATTATCCGATTTATTCCGAAGGTTGAATATAGCCGCTACAAGCAGGGTGAGCGCAGACGGCAGATAGAAAATGCCAATAGAAAAAGCGCCTGCAATACAGAAAAGCAGCAACAGAGCTACCAGCATCCACTGGATAATTCTACGAAACGTATTGTGATACCCTGTCTGCCATGAAATCAGAAGTCCTGCCAGTGTGATGTAAAGGATGCCCTCAACTCAGTCAATTCCTTTGGCGCTTCCCCGGGGGCTCCTGTTATAGACATGCCCTGATAAAAACCGGGCAGAAGCGCGATCCAGGCAGAGGCAGCCACCGCCAGCGCCAGAGATGTACCGCTCAAGATGGTAGATAGACGTTGTCTTATGTTAATTGGAACCTTTTCTCCTGAAAATACACTTTAGTCTCCTCGCCCTTTAAGGGAGAGGGTAGGGAAAGGGTGATAAACAAAGACTTTGTTAAAAATTCCCCTCTCTTTAATTCTCTCCCC
>JACVQG010000235.1 GCA_015661045.1 Dehalococcoidia bacterium
TCAGTGGCTGATGTGAGTTTCTTGTACTTGGATTCTCCTAGCCTATATCTTCTCTTAAGCTCTAAGAAAGATGAAATTATATCCTTCATCTTGCTATATTCGTGAATACTGTATAGCAATATGTATATATAGTCTAAAAAGTAGAATTTTTTAACAGATTGAATCGGGGCTGAACCAGACATTTCTTTATCCCGTGCATTATTTTGCATTGTAAGAGTATATTAAACCTAAGAAGAAATAAAATCAAAGTCTAACCGGTGTCAAGGATTAGATTACTTTGGATGCGCGTCCAATTCGCGCGAAGCTAGAATACCATTAATCTCTTAGCGTCTAATTCTCCTCCGCTTGCGGCGAAAGAGTTAGAATAGATGTAAGCGCATCTATATTCATAAGAGCGCGATGGCGATACCCCGTTGCTTTCGTAGGGGGAAGGTCATTCTTAAAAGTTACAGGTTGACACTTATCTAATTTCCTTTAACAAACTGCCGTTATATGCATGTGAAAAAAACCTTGATTGGTGGATAGGAAGATTGGTCAAGTCGGTGGCTCTGGAAGTACTTCTTTACTCTACTTTACCCCGCTTTTTCAGCTTAGCCACAACCTCCCTGGCTTCATCCTCGTGGCCCCGGGGTATCGGGATACGCGCCGTGTAAATGGGAAGTGAACGGTATCTCGGCCCTGAAAGTGGGGTTAGCGGCTACAGTAGCATAGGTCATTTCATAAAGCCGGGCGTATAAGCCCCTGCGGGCCAGAAGCTCTTCATGCTGCCCCTGCTCCACGATCCGTCCCTTGTCTAACACTACTATGCAGTCAGCATTAATGATGGTGGACAAACGGTGCGCGATAATTACCGTGGTTCTCCCCTTTATTAGCTGTTTAAGGCCCTCCTGCAGAACATGCTCGCTGTAGGAGTCTATACTGGCTGTGGCTTCATCCAGAAGGAGAATAGCCGGATCAGCCAGTAATGCCCGCGCAAAACTCACAAGCTGTCGCTGCCCCGTGCTCAGGTTTTGACCCCGCTCCAGGAGTTCGGTATCGTACCCCTTTTCCAGCCTCATGATAAAATCGTGCGCACCAACAACCCGGGCAGCGGCGACTATTTCAGAATCGGTAGCCTCCAGGTTGCCGTAGCGAATATTCTCCCTGACAGTTGCTGAAAAGAGAAACGGGTCTTGCAGTACCAGGCCTAGTTGCCGCCTGTAAGCAATCTGCTTGAGGCTTCGGATATCATAACCATCTACCAGGATGCGTCCTGTGGTAACATCATAGAAGCGGGCAATGAGGCTGACAACGGTACTTTTACCTGCCCCGGTCGGTCCGACCAGGGCTGTGGTCTTTCCCGGGGCGATATGCAGGTCTATTTCATGCAGGACTTCCAGCCCGGGCTCGTAGCTGAAAGAAACATCTTCGAATTTAATGTCCCCTTTAAGGCGGGATACCTCAATGCTTTGAGCGCTGTCCTTGATTTCCTGCGTCACATCGAGAAGATCAAAGACACGGGATCCGGAGGCCATGGCTCTTTGAAGCTGGGTATACTGCATGGTGAGTTGTCTGATAGGATCGAAGAAAATCTGTATGTAAAGCACAAAGGCTATTAGAGTGCCCACCAGAAGCGTACCACCCAGCACCCGGGTCCCGCCGAATAGAACAATAAGCGTAATTGATACGGCCACCAGCGCCTCCACAACCGGCATCATACTCGCGGACAGCCTTGCCGATCTGATATTAGCCTTAAAATGGGCCTGATTAACCTGGTCGAAGCGCCGGGAGTTTATCTCTTCTCTCGACAGGCTCTGAATGACCCGAACACCGGAAATATTTTCCTGCAGAGCGCCGTTAACAACGGCCAGCGCTTGCCTTACTCTGATAAAGTACTCGCGGGCCCTGCGCTGCCAGAAGGCGAGGAATAAAAATAGCAGCGGAACTACGGATAGAGTAAGTAACGCCAGATTGAAGTCCATGGCCAATAAGGCGGAGACTACAACGGCCAGGATGACCACTTCTCCGGATACCCAGAAAGCTCCGGAATCGAGGAAATCACCCAGTTCGCCTACGTCGTTATGAACGCGGGACATTATGCGTCCGGTTGCGGTGCGGTCGAAGAAGCGGGCCGAGAGGCGCTGGAGGTGGTCAAAAAGCTGGCAGCGCAGCTTAAGCAAAATGCTCTGTCCCAAACGTGCTTCAGCCCTGATTTGCGTATAATAGGCTGCCAGGTTAACCAGGGCATTGCACAGGAAAAACAGGATAAGAAGGTTTAGCCCGGCGAGATTGCCGGTAAGAATGTACTTATTCTCCGCCGTTTTCACCAGGTAAGGGTTGGCTACTGTACTAATGGTATAAAAAAGGGTGGCGATAATAGTGACCAGTAAAGCCAATTTATACGATATGAAATATCTGGCGAGACGGGAGACAACCCTGGTATCGAAAGGTTTGCCGAAGACTAGCTCATCTGTATCTGAAAGGGGGCTTTGCAGTTTACCTGTAGCTGTTTGAGACTGGTGGTCATCATAGCCAGGCGACACCGGCGTTGCCCGTTGAGTATTTAAAACAACGGCAGACACGTTCAGATGTTCCTGGTAACGGAACTCTATATCATATAGTTGCCGGTACAAACCATCTCCGGCGAGGAGTTCATCATGGTTCCCCTGCTCTATTATCCGGCCGTCTTTCAGCACCAGGATGATGTCCGCCTCCTTCACCGAACGTAAACGGTGAGCAATAATAAAAGCGGTGCGACCGGCGGGAAGCTCAGCCAGAGCCTGCTGGATCATGTATTCAGTCTCCGTGTCCACACTTGAGGTAGAATCATCCATGATCAGGATTTGCGGGTTCAGCAGGAGAGTGCGGGCAATGGCCAGCCGCTGCTTCTGCCCGCCGGACAGGGTTATCCCTCTCTCACCTACCCAGGTATCATAGCCATCGGGCAAACTTGTGATAAAGTCGTGCAGCCTGGCTACTTTAGCGACGGCTATTATTTCATCCAGGCTGGCTTCCGGTTTGCCATAGCCGATATTCTCCCGGATAGTCGCCGCAAAGAGAAACGTATCCTGATGAACTATGCCGACATTGCGGCGCAGGGAAGCCAGCGTTAGTTCCCTTATATCTGTCCCGTCAATCGTTATCCGCCCTGAAGTAACATCATAAAAACGCGGTATGAGATTGGCAATAGTTGATTTACCACTGCCGCTGGAGCCCACGAGAGCTACTACTTGCCCCGGTTTGGCTTCAAAAGTGAAATCCTTTAAAACAGTGCCGTGGGAATCATAGCCGAAGGAAACATTTTCGAAGGTCACCCGTCCTTTAACTTCAGTTAGCTCGATGGCGTCAGGCTTTTCGGTAACTGGCGACACCTGGTCTATGATCTCGAAGATGCGCTTTCCTGAAGCGGATGCGCGGGAAAAGAGTATTGTCAGCCAGCCCAGCATCCTGACCGGGTTGTTGAACATAACCAGATAAAGTAAAAACTGGGCCAGTTGTCCGGCAGTCCCCATCGCCAGAAGCAGTGCAAAACTCATAAGCGGACTGTTGGAGGCTAGCAGGTTGTTGGCTTCTATTTCCAGGTTGTAGATGACCTCAGCCTGGCGGCGGAATTTCTGGTTTTCGTATTCCTCCCGGGCAAAAGCCCTTACCACCCTCGCCCCGGCCAGGTTCTCCTGAAGGATAGTCTCCTGCACACCCAGGGCCTGCTGTATCTTCATCCATACTACACGGAGTCTGCTGTTAACTATTATGGTACGGTAAAAAATGAAAGGCAGCACGCTTAAGCTCAATAAAGCCAGCTTCCAGTCAAGAGTGAAAAGGAGGATAGCGATGCCTATCATCAGGATGATGAAATAGACGCCACGGAGCAGGGCGAAGCCGACAAACATGCGTATTCCCTCGACATCGGAGGTAGCCCGCGACATAAGCTGGCCGGTTTGAGAGCGGTCATGGAAGGCGTAGCTCAAACCCTGGAGACAGTTGTAAAGGCGGTTACGCAGGTCGTAGGCTACT
>JACVQG010000236.1 GCA_015661045.1 Dehalococcoidia bacterium
GGAATGCCGGTTAAGAAAATAACGAATACTGCACTTCCTCATAAGCCGGCTCCGGATCACCCCTGGCGAGGTATATTTAGAACCCATTTTGATTAAGGATTACTGACATTTTCGCTTAACATATTTACTGACATTTTCCCTTGACAACAACAGCGTTACTTTAAAATATATTGGGGGGTCTCAAATCCCTCTTAATCTCCCCTTCGACAAGCTCAGGGCAGGCTCTTTTTCTAAGGGAGAGACTATTTCTCCCCCTTTTGCGAAAGGGGGAAACAGGGGGATTTTCCTCACGTTTCAACGAAAGCTCCAATAAATACTAAACTCTGGACCGTAAACCGCATCCCCGGATAAACTCTACAATCTCCTCCATAGGGCTGCCCGGCCCAAAGACCCCAGCCACCCCCAGCCCCTTCAAAGCAGCCACATCGTTGGGCGGTATTACACCACCGATCACTACAGGCAAATCCCTCCGCCCATTCTCTTTAAGTAGCTCCATTATCCTGGTAACAATCTCCATATACGTCGGCGAGTGAAAACTCAGCCCCAGCACATCCACATCCTCCTGGATAGCCGAGGCTACAATCTGCTCCGGCGTCCGGGGGTGCGGGCTAACCCCGATATAGATTACCTCTATGCCGGCGTCCCGCAAGCTGCGTGTGATAATCCGGGCGCCCCGGTCGTGGATATCCAGGCCGGGTTTGGCGAGGAGTACGCGTATTCGGTTGTTTGAAGATTGTGCCATCACTTTTTCCTAACTTAGGCAAATCGAAACCAAGAGATTTCTTGGCATCCGCATCGCTACCCCGAAAATAAGCCATATTGTGACACATCATTTTAGGAGCAGGAAGCTTAAGGTGTATCGAAAACCCCCGCTTCGATTCACTCTGGGGAATCGAATCTGCCCCCTTTACGTAAAGGGGGTCAGGGGGTTTCGCCCCAGCGGCCCCCCCTCTTATGAGCAGCCATCCCGATTAACCAGGCCCCCTCCCTGAGATGCTTCGCTCCGCTCCAGCATGACAATAGACTCTATCCCTTGCTTCCTGTCTCATGCTTCTCGCCTCTCACATCCCCAGCCCTTTCGCCTCACCGAACACCTGACGCAACACGCCGGCTATTTCTCCCACAGTCGCATAAGCTCTCGCCGCCTCCAGAATGGCAGGCATCACCTCGCCTTGCCCGGCTGCGGCTGCCTTCAATGATTCAAGCGCTTGAGCAACCTTTTGGTTGTCACGCTGCTGTTTGAGCGTCTTAAGCCGCTCTAAGGCGCGGCTGGCGGTGGTGGCGTCATAGCGAAACACCTCCCCCTGCACAGGCTCCTCATGGAGGATGTTTACTCCAACTACCTGTTTCTCACCCTTCTGAAGTTGCTCCTGCTGGCGGAAGGCCCAGGCATCTATTTCAGAAAGCAGGTATCCGCTTTCCAGGGCGGCCACATACCCACCCATCGTATCAATCTTATCCAGGTATTGCTGGACTTCTACTTCTACCCTGTATGTAAGCCACTCGATGTAATAGGAACCTCCCAGAGGATCGGCCACATCGGTAACACCGGTCTCGTGCATAATAATGCGCTGGGTGTGCACCGCCAGGCGGCCCGCTGCCTCCGTGGGGATACCTATAGCCTCGTCGTAGGCGGGCATGCCCATGACCTGAACTCCCCCCAGAGCGCCCACCAATCCGTGAAGGGCGCAACGGACGATATTATTGAGCGGCTGCTGGGCTTGTAAAGTCGAGCCGCCCGGCATGACGTACAGCCTGATAGCGCTGACACGAGGGTCTGTTATGTCAAACTGATTTTTCATGATTTGCGCCCACAGTTTGCGCAATGCCCGCAGCTTGGCGACCTCTTCAAATAGATGGTTATCTATGCTCAGGAAGAAAAGGAATCGAGAAGACAGTTCCTCCGGCTTTACCCCTGCTTTGGCTATCCTCTCCATCACCAGTCGGCCCACAGCCAGGCCGATAGCCAACTCCTGGATAGCATTCCCACCTCTCTCCCTTACAGAATAGATGGGGATAACCAGAAGATTGAACTTGGGGACATTTTTGATGCCAAACTTGATAGTATCCACCACCAGGCGCAGGGTAGGCTCCCAGGGGAAGATAACACAATTCTCGCCTAAAGGTCCAAGCAAAGGGCAATTGTCCACAGCGCCCGATAGTTTATCCCAGGATACACCCCGTTTTTCGGCCAGGGCGAGGTACATGGCAAAGATTATGGGAGAAACGCCATACGGCACAAAGCTGACATGCGTCTTTTCCAGGTCATAGTCGGCAAATAGCTCCTCCATGTCCTGTAGCGAGCTAATGTGGACACCGTTCTTGCCCACCTCGTAGCTGATGCCGGGATAGTCGCTATCGTAGCCATAAAGGGTGGGCAGGTCGAATACAAGGTGTACTGAGCCTCTGTTAAAGTAGTGCTCGGCGCCGGCCTTGATATACATCTGTGTGCGCTTTTTTGTATCAGCGGCAAGGTCGAAGCCGGTATTCTCCAGTATGGCCCAGGGCTGCTGGCGGTACATCGTGGGATAGATGCCCCGGACAAATGGAAACTTCCCCGGTTCGCCGATGTCGGTTTCAGGGTTCAGGTCAGCAATATCCTTGGCCGTATAGACTGGCTTTAACGGAATGCCAGAAGGAGTAAAGCGCTCGTTTGACATTTTCAGACTCCAGGATAATGTGTATTAAACAAACATGCCCCAGGCTTCAGCCTGGGGTACCCAAATGCAATACGGCTATAGCTTCCTATAGGTCTCCTGTAGCACCAGTGCATCGTCTTCCAGGTTAGGGCTTTCACAGATAGCCATGCCACCGGCGCCTATGTCTTTCAAGGCCCGGATTAGCTCTGCATAGTTGAAGTCCGCTTCTTTGAAATCGAGGTGGGCCAACTCCCCCGCTTTACTATACTTAATTCCCGATATATGCATGTGCATATTCTCAATCCCGCGCCTGCCCAGTTTTGCCTCTATCTGTTTAAGAACGCCCATAAACTCAGCGTAGGAGTTATTCTGGCCGGTGCGGGCATGCCAGTGGGAGAAATCTATCGTCGGCAGCACACCCTCGATTTCGGCGCTGAGGTTTAGTAACTCTTCAACGGTGCCGAACTGGCTATGCTTTCCCATAACCTCCGGGCGAATAATAATAGATATTTTCTCACGCTTAAGGTGTTGCACTACCCTTTCCAGAACTGCCTTAACCCGTCCATAAACAACATCCGGCGGGTCTCCCAGATAAAAAGCCACATGCACATTCACCGTCTCCGCCCCACAGAGATATCCGATGCGGGCCGCCTGGAGGATGCGCCCCTCGCTGGCAGTTAATTTTTCCGGCTCATGGGCATTCAGATTAACGTAATAAGGGGCATGGACGCTGAGCCGCACCTGATTCTTTTGAGCTACGTCCCTCACCAGACGGGCGGAAGCTTCCCCCATCTTCACCCCCTGGACAAACTGCACCTCCATGCAGTCCAGGCCCAGTTG
>JACVQG010000237.1 GCA_015661045.1 Dehalococcoidia bacterium
CTGGACCGTTCTCATGTGCCTGACTGCTTCAACAATGTTTCCCGTGCCTGCTTCGCCTTTGGTACGAATCATCGCGGCGCCTTCCGCGATGCGTCTTAACGCCTCTCCTAAATCCCGGCATCCACAAACGAAAGGAACATGGAAATCATGTTTCCAGACATGATGGCTTTCGTCGGCCGGGGTTAATACCTCTGATTCATCAATATAATCTACGCCTATAGACTGCAGGACCTGGGCTTCCACAAAATGCCCTATGCGGCATTTGGCCATAACCGGGATGGTTACAGTTTCCATTATAGCTTTGATTATACCGAGGTCAGCCATACGGGCTACACCGCCGGCAGCGCGTATATCGGCTGGCACCCTTTCCAGGGCCATGACTGCACACGCACCCGCTTCTTCGGCAATTTTAGCATGTTCGGGTGTCACTACATCCATTATTACTCCGCCCTTGAGCATCCGGGCAAGCCCCGATTTAACTGTCCATGTCCCCTTTTCCATCTTGGCCTCCTTGTCCACTTCCACGAGTTCTCCGAAGTATTCTACTACGGGTAAACCTGTTTATCAAGTTAATTTGTGAGTCCGTAATCCACAGGTTGTGCCGCGTTTCCATACTCCGGGATGCTCCGGCGAGTCAACAAATACGGATTTTCTTAAAAATAGACTCCTTGTGCCATGACAAAACCCGTTCCGGATAAACATCACTGACAGATAACATCCACCTGCTGTCACCAACCGGCAAGAGGAAAAGTTACAGTTAAATAAGGGATAACCATTACGGGAAAACCCTCAAAATAATTGGGTGCTAGCACCGCCGTTACTGGGTGTTTTCTTGATTTACGTTGATATTATCTATGCCTATATTTAGGGTATCCGGGAATTCTACAGGTAACAAATATATAACATGGCGGTGAAACGATGATAAAACTAAAAGGATGTCCTAAATGCAAAGGTGATATTGTTCTCGATAGCGATACTCACGGCTGGTACGAGCAGTGTCTGCAATGCGGGTATCTTCACGAAAGACCCGATGTTGGCCGGGAGGTATACAGGATGCCGGAAAAAGAGAGGGAATTGGTACCAGTTGGCTGACAGCAGTAATGCCGGTCTCATAAAATCCGCTTCCGGACACGTTTTTACTTTTTGCAGGCTTATTAATTAAATAACAGGCCATCTCGTAAAGCCAGGTCCATATCTGGATTATCATAAGATAATCCGTATGTTGCATAAAAATAAAAGGTAGTAATGCTGATTAATACTGTTCAAGCGGCTAGTCTACCTTAATTGGTATCTTGCTCCATAATGTTACACAGGGAAAGCACGGTTGAGGGTAATGATATGACACTTGCAAGGATACCGATAATAAGTGAGCCACTCTCAGGTCACGGCGACCGCTTTCACCTGGAAAGGCAACATAGCCGCTGGGTGTTCTTCCTGGTGGCCTTTGCTTTAGTATTGATAGTAGCTGTTTCGGCGTTAGGGATATGGTTGTTTATATCCCATATTATCAATCTTTCGCCGCTACCCGAGCTACCCGAGCTGATTAAAGATGATCTGCTAATAGGCATTCCGATAGCAGCTATAGCAATAGTAGTAAGCGTGATTTACGCAGCCAGAAAACTCCTTGAATCTAACCTGCATCGAACTAATTTTCAGGGTGCCAGCCTACCAGAAGCTAATCTACAATGGGTTGATCTGGCAGGGGCTAAACTCCAGGGAGCTGATTTACAAAGGGCCGACCTCGTAGGCGCCAATCTTCAGAAAGCAGACCTGCGTCAGGCTAATCTCCTGTGGGCTAACCTCGAGTATGCAAATCTGCAGGGTGCGAACCTCCAGGGGGCCGACCTGCGAGGCGCTAACCTCAGAAGAGCTAATCTCTGGGGAGCCAAACTACCCGGCGCAAATCTACAACGGACCAATCTCCAGTGGGCTGACCTCCAGAGGGTGGACCTTAAAGGAGCTAATCTCCGTAGCGCCAACCTTCAAGATACCACCATTGACCCTGACACCGACTTTTCCCAGACCCGGAACTGGCGGGAGGCTAGTTGGGACGAAGAAGTATATAAAGCGCTGATGCAACGGTATGGGCACAAACAAGGTATAGCCTGACACTGAATCAGGTATCCCTCAACATATACTGGCTCGTACCATTACCGGATATCAGGGTTTCAATCCCTTGCTAACTCGCTTACCAAAATCGGCGTCAGCCCTGTTAAGGTTGCCAACCATGCGCTGCTGGATGGGCTTAGCGGCCTTGCTAAGAGAATCAACTATGTTATCAACAAGATGGTCTTGATCAACTTTACTCAGTGAATGGTAGCGCTGTCCCGCCTGCTCAAAGTCGTTGGTCAGGCTGATCTTCTGGCGGGTGGCCTCTCCTTCCAGGCCGTACTTACCGGCTGGCATGGATGGAGCCTCTCCGGGGATCCCGTTAGCCAAAGTATTTGGTTCGTAGTTGACTGTTCCACCACCGTATGGTGCGTACTGCATAACACCATCGCGCTGGTTGTTATTAACTGGCGCAACAGGCTTATTGATTGGAAGTTGCAGGTAGTTTGTTCCCAACCTATACCTTTGAGTATCCGCATACGAGAAGACCCTGCCCTGCAACAGTTTATCAGCCGATAGTTCTATTCCAGGAACGACAGCAGCCGGGCAGAAAGCAGACTGCTCAGCTTCGGCGAAAAAGTTATCCGGATTGCGGTTTAGCACCATTTTGCCCACCGGCATCAAAGAGAATTTATCTTCGGGCCATACCTTCGTAGCATCCAGCGGGTCAAACGTTTGTTTTAGTTCGTCGGCAATCTCCATAATTTGCACATTCAATTCATACTCAGCCGTTTTGCCGGAGGCAATAGTGTTATATAGGTCCCGGGTTGCCACATCAGGGTCTTCGCCGGCAAGGCGGACAGCCTCATGGCGATCGATCGAATGCACCCCCGCTGCCGGCTTCCAGTGATACTTAATATAGACAGCCTTACCTTTAGCATTCACCCACTTATAGGCATTGACACCAAAGCCTTCCATCGTGCGGTAGCTCTTAACAGTGCCGCGGTCGGAAAAGAGCCAGGTAATCATGTGGGTTGATTCGGGAGTCAGCGAGATGAAATCCCAGAAACGGCTGTCTGCTGAGATATTTGTATCGGGTGCAGGCTTAAAGGCGTGGACCATATCGGGAAACTTTATAGCATCCCGGATAAAGAATACGGGTAGGTTGTTACCGACAATATCGTAGTTTCCTTCCTCAGTGTAGAACTTTACAGCAAAGCCCCTGGGGTCTCGGACTGTATCCGCAGACCCCCGTGCGCCAACAACTGTAGAGAAACGGACAAAAACCGGCGTTTGCTTTTTAGGATTTTGAAGAAATGCAGCGCTGGTGTACTTTGCCATACTTTTATGAACCTGAAAGTATCCGTGAGCGGCGGCGCCCCTGGCATGAACAACCCGCTCCGGGATTCTCTCACGGTCAAAATGCCCGCGTTGTCCGACGGTCAGTGAGTTCTGGTTATCCGAGACTGGTATGCCTTGACTGGTTGTAAGATGTTTATCCTTCACAATGTCTGTCCTTTCATTGGTATCTGCGGTTTCTGGACTAATATTCTTTTTTCTGGAGCTAAACTTTATTACTGTGTGTTAATATTCACAATTTATGTACCAAAATGCGAAAGATTCGTCTCCATGTAAAATTAACATTACCATACCGGGCTAATTTAGTCAAAATCTTTATATCTATAAACCATTCAGGTTCTCAGCAGTCGTCTCTTACGCACAGGGGCTTTGCATTGTCATGCTGGAGCGGAGCGAAGCATCTGGTGTGGTGGGGGTAATTCCGCGCAGAGATCAACCGCCGCCCCAGACTCTTCGTCGCTAGTGTAGTGTAATAGTAATACATTGACAATATAGTAGCTTTCCACTATAATATCAGTATGTGGAAAAAAGCTGACGCATTGCTTATGACTGAAGAACAACAAAGAACGATAG
>JACVQG010000238.1 GCA_015661045.1 Dehalococcoidia bacterium
TAGAAAAGAAAAAAGTAAGTGTATAAGACGATGTCCAGCCTGATACTCTACCAAAACTCAAACCCAGCATGAGCAGCGCCAACCCGCAGATAAAGCTTAACGATCCCGGTAAATCGGTCGGCCTTCTCTGTCCTGAAGTTTTAGCACGGGGAAGCCACTTGTAAGAAAGGGCCGATAGTATAAAGTAAAAGGGTACCAGAGAAAAGAAAGTAACCCGCCAGGTCTCAAAATGAGTTATCAGGAAGCCGCCGATAACTGGCCCTAATGATAGCCCTAGAAAACCAACGGCTGTGTTTATACCCAGAGCCTTTCCCCGCTCCTGACTATGGAACACCTCAGATATTAAAGCCCAGGCGTTGGCTGCTATTAAAGCGGAGCTGGCTCCTGTGAGTAACCTTAAACCTATCAGTTGATATGCATTCTGCGCAAATCCACATAATAGCGCCGACACGCCGACGGTAACCAGACCCACCAGGTAAAGCCGTTTCCTTCCCCAAACATCGGAAAGCCTACCAAAAGGGATCGAGAAAGCAGTCGTACCTATAAGTGAAGCTGTGGGTACCCACGTTACCAGAGCAGGGTCTTCTTTGAGGGCCGTAGCTATTTGAGGCACCGATATAAACAACATAGAGTTGTCCACGGTCATTATAAAGACCCCCAGCGAAGATATAATCAACACCAGCCATTTGGATGATATCAACAACAGAGGACCTATTCCCTTTCTACGTTCCAGCTTCTCATGAGGATAGTTCGAGTCAAGATAACGGCATTTTATTACAAAGACGGGCCTATAGCAAGCTGGATTTTATTGGTGTGTTAAATCATCCGAATCGTAGCGGCAATTCACGAATTGCCATGAGACATTGTCTTGTCCAGTAAGAAATTAAATCAAGGTGACTGTTTAATCATCAGCCTTTTGCTGCTAAAATGGAGCTATTAATCATGAATACAACAACCATTGTTCTGGCTGGCGGCAAAAGTTCGCGACTGGGGAGAGATAAAGTTCGAGAGAACCTGGGGGCGGAAAGCCTGCTGCAAAGAGTGCTGCATCGTATTTCTTCCCTGGGGAATGAGATACTTGTGGTAATAAGGGAAGAAACCAGTCCTCTACCATTATCTCCAGACATACCAGTAAAGTTAGTTACAGACGTCTATCCGGGCCGGGGCGCTCTGGGTGGTCTGTATTCGGGATTGCTGGCCTCAAATACCCAATATAACCTGGTACTGGGTTGTGATATGCCCTTCCTCAATTTGGATATGCTACGTTATATACTTAAAGTTGCAGAGGGATTTGATGTGGCTGTGCCCCGTTTGGGGGAGTTTCTGGAGCCGCTCCATGCGGCATATTCCCGTAGCTGCCTGGCAATAATAGAACCTCTGGTTAAAAGGGGGCTATATCCCATCTACGATTTCTTCCCTGATGTAGAGACCAGGTACGTAGAGGCTGATGAAATAAATAGATTTGACCCTCAACACTTAAGTTTTCTTAATATCAACACCGAGGCCGACCTGCAGAAAGCGCGCTCTCTGTACGAACAGGGTTTCTAACTTAACTATTTATCCCGTGAACTTGTTCTCCGCCAAGGTGTTTGAGCTATTTACTCTTCTCCTTTAAAGATGTCTTCAGGTTCTCCAATTCCTGGCGAAGCCGGGCTTGCCTCTGATGTAAGCTAAAAACATAAACCAGTAGAATAATAATGATAACAGTATAAGCCGCAAACAAATAGGGGAAGTTATCCATTAACTAAATGCCTCCTCCGAGTTTCAATTCTTCAATTTCGCCTTCCATCTGTCGCAAAGAATAACGTAACCGTAAAAGTAAAGCGAACAGTACAGTAAACGCTGCCAGAGATACCATGAGGGTTAATAACATGGAACCCGGTAATCCTGCGTCGGAACCGCCGCCAATGACCGGAGTAGGATGTTGAACTCTCCACCACCTGATAGAAAGAAACACAATAGGTACATCCACAAAGCCGATAATACCCAGAATCGCTCCAAAAGCTGGTCCCTGGGAAGCTGGAGCATATGCCCTGACCAGAAGGTAGCCTACATACATGAGCCACAATACTAAGGTGGACGTAAGCCGGGCGTCCCAGGTCCACCACACGAACCAGATTGGCTTAGCCCAGATAACACCGGATATCAAAGTTATAGTGGTAAACACTACCCCGATCTCGGCGGCAGAGTAGGCCATAATATCCCAGCGGGGGTCTCGCTTTTTCAGATAGACCAGGCCGCCCAGGAATACCAGGAAAAAGGCGAGAAATGCGACCCACGCTGATGGCACATGGAAATAAAATACCCGTTGTACAATGCCCTGGTTAGCCTCTGTGGGCACCCACATAAAAACCAGATACAAGGCCACAATAAATAATATACCGCAGAGGATGATCAATGATAAATTAGCAATTTTGCCATTCACTTTTACCTAGCCCTCCTGGTTAGAATCTTTACATAATATTATAACTGTTTTAAAAATATTGTTTTACCTGCTGGCATACTTCTTCCGGTGGGAAGGCGGTGGTGGTCTGTCCCAGGAATAGCTCAATATATGAGGCGTCGCTGGTTCCCAATGGAGGCAGAGGGAAACGGGGCGTAAGATGGGCATGAGGCCAGAAATAGTTTTTTTCTTCAATGGTAGAAAACAAGGTCATATTGAAACTATAGTAATCCTGGTCGCTCATGAATTTTAGTATTCTATTTAGACCTTGCACGAAATCTTCCCAATCCTGGTCGGAGAAATCGGGGACAGGGCGTGACCCCGGGAATACCGCTAAGATGTCCCACCACCGGCTCCAGGGCACAAAGCTGACCAGCCAGTTTACCCTTCCTGTTTTGCCAATAAATCGTTCCCCGAGATCTTGTTCTTTTTCTATTAAATCCGACCAATAAGTGGTGCGGTTTCTGCGCTGATAGCGACGGGATGCATCGAGCAGTTCCCTGAAGTGGTTGACAGGGTAATAGTCCGCAATAGGTTGAAGGTGGGGATGTATTACGCTCCCTCCGGCAGGTGGGAAATAATTCCAGTTTATAGTGCAATACTTAACCCGCCGGTCGTAGTCGGAAATCTTTTTGATAAAAAGCTGGCAAGCCTGAAAGGCATGGAGCAGAAGGTCTGGGGAGAACTTGCCAATTTCAACAAAATGCTGTGTTCCCATTGCCGCCACTGCGCAGTAGGGGGCAAAACTGGCATTGTTTGGGAAAATGCTAATTTCTCCATGATTCAATCTGCCTTCAGGTAAAATCCGGGAAGGAAATTTGGGTGTAACTTTTTCCAGATTTGAAGGGCAGAAAGGGCAGCCCATTTCCAGTGAACGCTTTACAAAATCACCCAAATCTGGTTTAGGAACGTTATACTTACGCATAGGGAAATCCATGATGCTGGCCAGACGTCCTGTTAACGGGTCAGTCCTGATTTCTAAGTTCTGGAATACTTCCTTAAACCCCTGGGCAGCATCCAGATAGCT
>JACVQG010000239.1 GCA_015661045.1 Dehalococcoidia bacterium
ATAGGCTATGTATCCGTCAGGGTTCTTTTCCACCACTATTTTTATTTGACGCACCATACATCACCTCAATTTCCGGGTTTTAAGCATATTATACCAATCTTTATCACATACTAATAAAAATGCAACACTACGAGGCGAGCGCCACCTTTACCTTTTCGTTTCCGCCGAGCAGCTTTTTTTCTGGCATGTGGGGCCTCCTGTTTATAGACTGAGCCATTCAACCAGGGTAATTTCTCTGTGTAAAGCGCTTTCAACTTGTTTGATAAGCATTTTAAGTTGCTGCACCGAGAATTCTGAATTGCTAGGGATGGTCAAAGAATAAAAACCGTAACTCATATAAAAGTGGTGTCCACCAGGCGCCGGCACGTCGAAGCCCAATTTGTGTAGTTTTCTAATAAAAACCTCACGTTTGCACGGTACCCATCTAGCCACGAGCAGTGGTCTTTCGGAAATCTGGAATTCCTTTGTTTATATCAAGACCATTAATGATAGGTAGTTTGTCCCCATGTCGGATCTTGAAGATAATCCACCCCTCAAGAACTGACCTCAGTTCTTTTTCACACTCAAACAGGGTTTTAGAAAACGCAATTGTACCAGGGCATTCCGGTATCTGCCCCGCATAGCTACCATCTTCTAGTTTTTCATATACCGCTTTGCTCATTGCTGCATTTATGTAATCTGATAGCATAATGACCTCCCAGCTATTGCTGTCCTAAGCATTTGTAACCCAGAGTGGCTCCAAGTGGGACGTTTAAGCCTCCTTAATCTTTTCCTCAGCCCGATCTTCAAGGAGACCTTTCGCCAGATCGTGGCCAGTAAGAATCCCGTCAAGGCTCTCAATGTACTTACGGTTAATTGCTCTGATGACGACTTCACCACCCCGCTCCTCTATATATAGCCTCGTGCCCTGCTTTATATTGAGCCTTTGGCGAATTTCAAGAGGTATAACAATACGCCCCTTTGAACTTACAATAGTATATTAATGTTTAGTCTGTATCTTCATCGTAAGACTAACACCTCGGTGTCGGATTATCCAACCCCACCCGCCCCATAATCTCATCCGCA
This sequence comes from Dehalococcoidia bacterium, assembly GCA_015661045.1. Lineage (GTDB taxonomy): Bacteria > Chloroflexota > Dehalococcoidia > JACVQG01 > JACVQG01 > JACVQG01. The sequence continues at coordinate 1,066 of JACVQG010000239.1, forward strand.
TAGCGCACAAAATAGCCGTAGTCGAAGAGGGATTTCAGTTCAGAGGGGGGTAGGGAGGAGGTCACCTGCCCATCGACGACCAGGAGATCGTAGAAGGGGGCGCCGGTCTCCCAGGACTGCATGGCGCAGCGCTGCACTATCGCATAGGCTTTCTGCCGGTCGAGACCGTGCTCTATCAGCGCCAGAAGCACACGCTGCGAGAATATCAGGCCGTGGCTTAGCTCCAGGTTCTGCTTCATCCGCTCCGGATAGACGCGCAGGCCCTTCATTATATAGGTGAATTTGTCCAGGGTGTAGTCCAGGGCCAGACAGGAATCGGGCAGGATGATGCGCTCGGTTGAGGAGTGGCTGATGTCCCGCTCGTGCCACAGGGCGATGTTTTCCATTGCTGTCACGGCGTGGCCTCGGAGCAGGCGTGCCAGACCGCAAACTCGCTCAGCTAGCTCCGGATTGCGCTTATGGGGCATAGCCGAAGAACCGGTCTGACCTGGCTCGAAAGGCTCTTCCACCTCGCGGACCTCGGTCTTCTGTAGCGCCCGGATTTCGGTGGCAAACTTCTCTAATGAGCTGGCTATGATAGCCAGGGTGGTGACAAACTGGGCGTGTCGGTCCCGCTGGATAATCTGGTTGGAGATAGAAGCAACCTCCAGGCCCAGCGCAGCGCAGGTTTTCTCCTCGACGGAAGGTGGCACAGTGGCGTGGGTGCCTACGGCGCCGGATATTTTGCCAACGCTGATAGTCTTCCTGGCCTCCTCCAAACGGTAGCGGTTGCGTAGCATCTCCTCCCGCCACAGGGCCAGCTTGAGACCGAAGGTGATAGGCTCGGCATGGACGCCATGAGTGCGGCCCATCATTATTGTGTGGCGGTGCTCGATGGCGCGGGCCTCCAGCACCTGAAGCAGGGCTTTGATATCCGTATTCAGGATATTGGCGGCTTCTATCATTTGCAAACTGAGGGCAGTATCCATGATGTCGGAGGAGGTCAGGCCGAAGTGGATAAAGCGGCTTTCTTCTCCCAATGTTTCGCCGACAGCTTTAAGAAAGGCGGTTACATCGTGGTGGGTCTGCTTTAAATAATATTCGTAGCGCTCCATGTTGAAGCGGGCTTTCTGGAGCTTAGGGATGTCGCCTCTGGGGACGACGTCCTCCTCAGCCCAGGCCTGGCAGACAGCAATCTCTATCTGGAGCCATTTGGCGAACTTATTTTCTTCGGACCATACCTGCTTCATAGCAGGGCGGCTGTATCTCTCAATCATGGATAAAAGACCTCATTAGCTTCCTTTAACAGGTAAACCTTATGACCGCCTGGTCATTATATCTGTTGCCCCAGCGTATTTAAGCTTAGCATAACTACGTACACCTTGAAAATAGGTTTACGGCTCTGGGATACCGAGGTCCTTACAAATCTTCCGAGCTAGAGTATTTTTGATCTCGTTGTGCCTGGGTATTGTCGTGGTTTTTCTATTGGTGGGATTAAAATAAACCGAGTGCTTCTTGCCCTCCTCAAGAAATTGACAGCCATGCTGTCTGAGACGGCGTAAAAGTTCGTGACGCTTCATCAGTTTGGTATTAGCATTGCTTCCCGAACGACTTCTTTACCCTCGAGTTCTGCCTCCGACAGTTTCCGGTTGGCTTCAATGATGAGTGCTGCCGCTTCTTTCAAATTCTCCCGCGTCTCTTCCAACGTCTTGCCCTGAGTGTTAGCCCCGGGCAATTCCTCAATATATCCAATCCACCATTTACCCTCTTTAAGAAATACAGCTGTAAAACGTCTTTCCATATCCCTTCACCCCCATTAACCGAATTTAGTTTCAAACTGTAATCTCCACCCGGAGCCATTTGGCGAACTTATTCTCTTCCGACCACACCCGTTTCATTTCGGGGCGAGAGTAACGTTCAATCATAAACAAATCCCATTTAAACCAAAAAACCGGGGACAGGGACTAACTTCTTGTTTACCGGGTCAACGCTTAACCCGAATTCTTCCAATGTAACCGCTCCCAAAAGGGGCTGTGCCCCCTCATCCCCGAAGACACAGATGGTGAACCTCTCCCGGTTATTTATGCGAATCCTTACCTGAGCGATCTCATATTCTACAATGCGGCCATCAGCCAGAACAAAATTTTGACGATCAATGGGATTTATATTCAGCCGCTTCAGAAGCGACCTGGGTACACAAGTGTAAGTGGCGCCAGTATCCACAAGCGCCCGTACGGTCTCGAAACGTCCGTTGGATGGCGCCCCGATTTTAACTTCTTGAAAGAAAGTGCCCATATTGGTATTACCCCACAATTAAATTATAAAGATTGGCGAAACTGCAAAAAGGTATAGAAAAGGTATAGCATCCTAGCTTGAAATATAGTATAAACATAGTACAGATATTAATCAATACGAGGATGCTATG
>JACVQG010000240.1 GCA_015661045.1 Dehalococcoidia bacterium
AGACTGCCCCGGATGAATAGAACGGCAAACAGGGCTGCCAGAGCTATGCCCAGCATACCACCGAGCAGGTTTAGAACGCTGGCTTCCTGCCCCACTGTGGCGGCCGCCAGGAAGAGGACCGTCTCCACTCCCTCACGGGCAACCATGAAGAAGGTGAATGCCAGCAGTCCGATAGCAGTCTGGCGGGAAGTCTTTTCTTCCTTTACTATGTTTTCCATTCTGGTTTCCATATGGGTGCGGATATTCTTCGCTGTCTTCCACATCCATATCACCATACTGGCTACGAATACACCGCCTATTGATAGTAGAGTGCCCTCCACATACTCATTCTCCGGGTCGAGCCCGATTATCTGTATGACGATACCGGCAAGTATACTTACCAGAACTGCAAAACCAAGCCCCCAGTAAACATATTTGTTAAGATAAGTGCGACCGGTACGCCGCAAGTAAGCCAGAATAATGCCCAACACCAGGGCTGCCTCCATCCCCTCCCGCAAGGTAATCGCCAGAGCCGCTGTCATACAAGCCTCCTCATTAATTCAATATACCCATTCAATAAAACACAAAGCATGTCTTATGAAAACACGCTATCTTTATCTTTTGTACAGTTTGTTATTATTTTCGCAAACGAATAGTATTTGCAATTACAAAGCGAAATAACTCAGCACTTATAAGTTTTAGGAGTGTAAGTGCGGAGTAGGTATCAGGATTTTTAATAGAACACTGGTGATATAAAATCAGGAAATGTTAATCCCCGGAGACTATTAACGGAATAATAATATCTCCCGTCCGGGTGGATGGCACAATGGAATGGAGCGACGGGAATATTCCTCAATATGTTGTTGCAACTGCTTGTCATCTGTAATAATATTAACAGCCTTTTATTTTTTCGTCAAGTCAAATAACGCCATTTAAAATAATTGCTGGTTTCAAGCCTCTGGCAAATGTGCAACATATAATATGGAAACGAACTGAAAATATCTTTGACAATACTTTTTAAGGCCGTTATAAAAAAATAATTTATTCTATCACCAAAATCCACCACCAATTGAATCTTGTTAAAGGAGCAGTTTATTCACCAAGTTGGTGAAACACCCTATTTTGGGGGAGGTTGCGATTAACCTCTCCCTTTAACAAAGGGAGATTGAGAGGGATTTTCCCCGGCTGTTGATGTGACAGGAAAATCCCCCTTTTATCCCCCTTTTGCGAAAGGGGGAGAGCTGGCCCACTACCTTTCGTAGGCATAATTGCTAATGTTTGATGGTGGATTATGGATCACAGACCCCTTGACACCTTTTTGAGAGCGTGTCACAATCCGATATGATGTTGACTCCTTAAAAGGTGGTATGCCCAGGGGGTATTACATCCATCCAGAGATAATAATAGTTTAAGGGGGGAATTATGGCTAAGTCCGGACTAAAAAAATATGAGGTAGCGCCAGAGAAACTCCGCTGGATCTGCGACCCCGATACCTTCGATTTCCAGTGTACTGTGGATATTCCACCCCTTCACGCCTTTGTCGGGCAGGATAGAGCTATCCGGGCCATCGAATTTGGATTGGCACTTGACCGCACCGGTTACAACATATATGTAGCCGGGCTTGCCGGTACAGGAAAGACTACTGTAGTTAAAGACTACATTCAAAAAAGCATCCGCGACCGGGAGAAAAAGCTGGACGGTTATAAATTAGAAGATTGGTGCTATATATATAATTTCACCGATCCGGACCGCCCCAACATCGTAAACCTGCCGCAAGGTACGGGTAAGCTTCTTAAGGGGCTGCTTAGCAGCCTGCTCCAGGACATTAAAGACAGTCTGACCAAAGCATTTTCCGGAGAGGAATATGAGGCGGCTAAGAAAAAAATCGTAGATGAAGGCCAATCCCAGCAACGCCAGCTTCTGGAATCCCTTAACGCTGAGGCTCACCACCAGGGGTTTCTCATGGAACTATCTCCCGGCGGAGCTGTAGTTATTCCTGTCATGAACGGTAAACCTTTATCACAAGAGGATTACCTGGCGCTTTTGGAGGAAACCCGGAAAAGCATAGATTCCGGCCGTATGGCATTTATGAAACTTGTCGAGTCAACTTTTGAAAAGGTCCGTGACCTTCAGAAGGCAACTTCGGATAAACTACAGGAGAATGATAGAAAGATCGGTGAATTTACTATCTCAAGTGTTTTCCAGACACTCATGGCTCAGTACCAGGAATCAGAGGGCATTACAAAATTCCTGACCGAATTAAAAAACTATAACCTGAATAACCTGGGTATCTTTAAACAACAGGAAGAACCACAACATGAACACGGCCCTATGGCCAACCCCCAGGCAATGTGGGGCAGAGAACCGTTCCTGCCGTTTGAGATCAATGTTTTCGTAGATAACAGCCAGACCGTCGGTCCACCGGTAATCGAGGAAACCAACCCCACTTTTGGCAACATGTTCGGTAAGATCGAGCGTCGTTTCCTAATGGGTGGCTATTTGAGCGACCATACCATGCTCAAACCAGGAGCAATGAGCCTGTCTAATGGAGGTTATCTTCTGATAAATATCAAGGATGCCCTCACCCGTCCTGGAGTCTGGGAAGGTTTAAAACGGGCTATCCGCAATAAAGAGGTCCGTATTGAGGACCCCTACGAGCAATTTGGGCTAATGGCGCCGCAGGGTCTAAGGCCGCAACCTATGCCTGTCAATGTGAAAGTGGTACTTATCGGGGATAGCATGACTTACGACTTGCTGGCTGCCTACGATGAGGACTTCTGGGAAATATTTAAAGTCAAAGCTGATTTCGATTTCCAGATTGACCGCTCCACAGTAAATATGAATGCTTATGCCTGTTTTATATCTAAATGTTGCCAGGAGGAAAAGATAAGGCCGTTCGACCGGACAGGGGTTGCCAAGTTGATTGAGTATGGCGCGCGGGCAGTAGCAGACCAGGAGAAACTATCATCCCGGTTTGCTCAGCTTAAAGAAATGGTTGTCGAATCTGATTACTGGGCAGGGATGAGCGGGGCCACTATGGTCACCGGTGAGCATGTTAAAAAAGCCATAGAGGAAAAAATCTACCGCCATAACCTGGTTGATGAACGGATAAAGGAACTTATCCATCGGGGTACTTTGATGATAGATGTAGAAGACGCTGTGGCCGGGCAGGTCAATGGCCTATCGGTCTATATGCTGGGCGGCCTCATGTTCGGACGGCCATCCCGTATCACAGCTAAAACTTTTCTCGGCCGGGCAGGAATTGTCAATATCGAACGCGAATCCCAACTCAGCGGCCCCATTCATAATAAAGGGGTATTTATTTTAAGTGGTTTCCTGGGTTGGAAGTATGCCCAGGATAAACCATTGACGCTTTCTGCTAGCTTGTGCTTTGAGCAGTCCTATGATGGAATTGAGGGCGATAGCGCCTCGTCCACCGAATTATATGCAATTCTCTCCAGTCTATCGGGTGTTCCAATCCACCAGGGT
>JACVQG010000241.1 GCA_015661045.1 Dehalococcoidia bacterium
CTGCTCCAGAGGAGAGCAGAGAGGAACAAAAGCCCTAATACCAGTTCCGCCAGGAATAACCGCCGCTGTATGCCGGCATATCTCCTGGCCCGGATTTGCTGGTTGGTGTCTATATTAAAGTCATTTACTGGATTCATCTGTCTCACCGATGAGAATCAATCGTGTGCGGTGAATAGAGTGCGGCTGATGGGTGAATCCCAGTGCAGCGGTGATTTGCTCAGGACGTCCGCTGCCCAGATTGCCGCAACGTACCTTCATCCACAGGCTTGCCATTCCCGGCTGGAATTGCAGAAGCTTAATATCCAAGATTAAAGCTCTCAGGTCGTAGGAGTGAACGCCGGTATCCCTTCTATGTTGCCAGGGGAAATTTTCTGCCGAGAGTAACGCCTGTATGGCAGCTTCAATTGCAGGCTGTGAAAGGTTCGACTCTACTTCTACTTTATATTCTGCCCACTGTACCAGGGAGGGCAAAGATGGCGCAGTGGGATGTACTGCGTTGCCTGACAATAGCTGAATACCCCGTGGCATTTGAGCCAGAATAGCAGCCTTAAACAGGTCGGGAGCCATCGGGCGAGTGATATAAATATCTGCCACCTCAGCTTCACTGGTAACCCCTACAGCTAAGGGAGAAGCCAGGGTAATGTGTGGATGAGGGGAAAAGCCCTGGGAATAGGCTAATGGCAAAGCTGCCCTGCGTAAAGCCCTTTCCCAGAGGCGCATCATGTCCAGATGAGAAATATATTTTAATTCTTCACCCCTGGAGAATTTAAGCCGCCAACGGAGGATCGGGTTCCACCCTGGTGATGCGGACCTTGTCAATTTTAAGACCTTTCATATGGGTTATTACTATCTTTAACTTATCTTGCTTAATTTGTTCTCCCACATGGGGTATATGCCCCAAATGGTTAAGAATAAAACCAGCAAGGGTTTCATAGTTGCCTTTGGGTAGCGTAAGACCAAGTTCTTCATTGGCTGCATCAATGGTCATACCGCCATCGACCTCAAAAGTATTTGCGTCAATGGTCTTGAATTCTAATGGGTGGATTAGTTCATCCCGTATCTGGCCGACAATCACCTCGATCATCTGCTGTAAAGTAACAATCCCGGCAATGCCGCCATATTCATCTACTACCAGGGCCAAACGGTTGCCGCTAGTTTGCATCTCGTTAAGCAAATCGCTCAAACGTTTGGTCTCCGGCACAAAGATGGCCGGCCGGATTAACGAGTCAATAACATCTTCAGCCGTCAACAGGTTTTTAGCCAGCGCAATCAAGATATCTCTAATGGCCAGTATGCCTACAACATTATCGGTTGTGTCCTGGTAAACAGGGAGGCGGGAATGGGGATGCTGGGTATAAAGGTTCAAAAAGTCTTTCAGTTTGGTGCCTTTCTCCAACCATACTACTTCAGTCCTGGGGGTCATGACCTCGTTTACGAGGCGGTCCCCGAACTCGAAGACCTTATGTAACATCTCAGCTTCATTTTCCTCGAGGCCGCCGGCTTCCTCGCCCACCGATATAATGGAGCGGATTTCTTCTTCACTGACCTGATAGGTGGGAGCGGGTATTCCCCCGCCAACGACACGGGATGTAAGCCAGCTTATCCCCGAGACTATTGGGGATAGCGAGGTCTCAAGGATGCGGAAGGGGCGTGCGAAGAGTAGCGCCAGCCGTTCGGGGTGCCGGGCGGAAAAAGTTTTAGGCATAGCCTCCGCCAGTAAAAGGGTAGCTATTGCAATACCTACGGTAGATGCCACTACCCCCCAATTTTCCCCCAGCAAACGGGTGAACATGACTGTGCCTACTGCTGCTGCTGCCGTTTGCACGATGTTATTGGCAAACAAGGTGGTGGCAAGCAACCTGTCGGGTGACTGCGCAATCTGTTCTGCCTGAAGTGCGCCTTTTGTGCCTATACTAACCAGGTGTCTGAGGCGGCTTTTCTGCACCGACAGATAGGCTACCTCCAGGCTACTGAAGAAGGCTGAAAGGGCCAGGAATAGAAAAAAAAGAAAAAGATAGGTCTCGTTGCTTATTGACATTAGTTTTCTCCAGACTCGTATTGCCCAATTTGAGGCATTTGCCGAAGTCCATAATAACATCGAGCTAGGAGGGTGTCAAAGGAAGTGGATAAGATTGGCCGCCCCGGTACATCGGGGCGGCCAACTATTATTGTATGTATCTACATTACAGTGAAGGTTACTGTGGCATCAACAGGAGGAGTCAGGAGTAGATGATTATTCTGATGTAACTCGACCCGCACCGTGTGCATGCCAGGCATTAAGCCCATCAAGGTATGGGTTCCATCTGCTGTGATTACTGCCAGAGTTCCATCCAGTATGACATGTAAATGCCCGTGCCCGGGCACCGGAAGCATACCTATCTCAGCCGGGGACAGGATAAAGTTAGTTACCAGGAAACTAAAGGTGACATTGGGCCCCATTACGGTGGCGCCTTGCATGGGTGAGAGTATCTGTATGCCTGGTGTGCTGGCAGCCACTGGCTGCACAACCAGGGCAAGCGTTAGTGTTAATACGACGAACGTTGTTAGAAACAGAGTTCTGTTCATATTATTTCTCCTTTTTAAAATGCTAATGCTATTGATTACTATTATCATTCTAGCATTCTTTTATGAATAGGGCAAAACTTTAATTATTATTAGATAGTGAAATAACACAGAAAGGTAACGGCGGAGGAATCTATACCTTTTGTCGCAAAGGGCACCACTAACGATGTAAAGAGCACTTTTCAAAGTGAGTGATTCAAATCCCCTTAACTCCCCCTTACTAAGGGGATATAGGGAGATTCTATTTTTATAAGGTAGTTCATGACATTGGGACGAAATAGGGATACCTGATATAATGTTGCTAAGATTCGTATGATGTTAGTTTCAGATTTGACTGGTAGGATACTGGCTTATATCCAAAAAAACGACCTTTTGCCCCGGGGCGAGACAGTTCTGGTGGGCGTATCCGGAGGGCCAGATTCGGTGTGCCTTCTATATATCCTTTCAGCCATCAAGGACAGGTTAGGTATTAGCCTATATGTGGCCCATCTTAATCATGGCTTACGAGGCGCTGAAGCGGAGGCCGATGCCGAATACGTTGCCGGGTTAGCCGAAAGCCTGAACCTGCCTGTTACTATAGAGCGCCGTGATGTGGGCGCCTTCAAATCTAAGTCCCATCTTTCCCTGGAGGAGGCCGCTCGAAGGGTGCGTTATACTTTCTTTGATAAAGTAGCTAAAGGGGTAGGAGCCTCCAGTGTTGCAGTCGGGCATACAGCAGACGATCAGGTGGAGACTATCTTATTAAACCTGGTGAGGGGGGCCGGCATGCGCGGGCTCAGGGGCATGATGCCTGTATCCCGATGGCACAGCAAATCAGGTACGCCGTTACTGATTGCACGGCCTATTTTGGAAATAAACCGCGCAGAGACTTCGGCTTACTGCAAAGAG
>JACVQG010000242.1 GCA_015661045.1 Dehalococcoidia bacterium
CTGATTCTTTTGAGCTACGTCCCTCACCAGACGGGCGGAAGCTTCCCCCATCTTCACCCCCTGGACAAACTGCACCTCCATGCAGTCCAGGCCCAGTTGCCGGACACGTTCAATACCCCCCATTGTAGTCATGGGCTTGGGGGTGCTGTGAGGAATGCCTGCCGGGCCAAAAATAAGCTGTGGCATGGACGAATTCTAATCTTACGAGAGGCTAGAGTCAAGGACGATTATTGGAATCAAGTTTTTGTGCTCTTTATAATATAGATTTCGAAAATTGCCCTTATCTAATCCTCAGTACTTACCGTCGCGGTTCTTAACGCCCGATATTTCGGATACAAAACACGCGAAGCGTAATAGACAGTCAGTATAGAATCGACCAGGATTCCAATGCTGAATAAAACCAGAATCGAGGTGAAAGTAGGTGTCCATAGCTTTGTTATATAAGCAATGAAAGCTACAACATAAACCGTTCCATTAGTTATTATCGCCTGGTAAGCCATGTATTTTGTTTTTCCCACACCGTAAAAGATCGCATCGGTTACAAGATTCAAAGCAAGTAGCATATAGGGAATAATAAGAATCGTCATTGCTTCTAAAGAGACCTTTACCACTTCACCATTCGTACTAAGCAAACTTGCGAAACCCTGCCAAAATGGCAATAGTACCAACCAGATTAGTAGCACCACAGCTCCAACAATTAAAGCTGAGTACCATAGACTACGCACTTTCTGGATATTCAGAGAGTGATTGGCGATCAATACTTTTGTAGTTTCTGCGAGTGCAAGTACAGGTACAAGCAGGAAACTCCAGATAATATGCATCGCAAGATAATAACCTCCGATGGCATCTGTTCCAAGTAGATTGAGAAGCCGGATAATCATAAAGAAGTAAGCAAAATTCCTTACCAAACTATCCAGTCCTGACCATGCGCCAACTCCCATGTAGGTTTTCCAATCTTTGAATGAAAATAACGACCACCAGTGTCTTAGCTTGTTTGTCAAAGGAACCCTTATCATAAGAAGTACGCTTAAGAATAAGGTGAGACTAGCTGCCAAATCAGACCATGCAACTCCAAGAACGCCGAGGTTAAGTGAGAATGAATATCCACCATAAAAAGCACTATCAAAAATGAATCGATAGACCACCTGCAAGATAGCTAAAGTTAGAATCCATTTCCTGCGGTTTATTGTTTCAATAATCATCACTGAGGCAGTACTCATTAACAATATCGGCATACTGGCAGTTTTGATCTTTAGAAAAGTCTCGGTAGTCGCCTGTATTTCTTTGGGTGTCCCGATTATTGCCACAAAATGGGATGAAAGACTGAAGAGAACACCTGCGATAACTGTAGAAAAGAGGAAAATAGTTGTCAAAGAGGTTCTTATAGTGTACCCAGGACCTTCCTTACTCTGAATCCCTTTACCCACAAAAAAGAATATGGCTAGGACAAAAGTCTCCTGTACAACCTCGATGAGAAGCTCAATGAACTGCCACTGAGCTACTGTAGCAAGCGCATTTGTATCGGGGATTGCATTACCAATAAGATAAATGCTATATGAACGGTAAAACTGTGGCAGAGCCATATAGAGGAAAATCAGAAGGAACAGCCCCCAGTTCCACTGCTTGATAAGCTGTGTAACCGATTGAACCCGTGAAGTGGATACCTGACCCGGCATTTACACCTCCTTATCCCTTTTGTTTACCAGTAGTTCTCGGTTTGGGATAGATACCAGAAACAGGGTTACTGTTTTCAGTGATATGCGGGTAATTAATACCAATGGTTATTTATGGGCAAGTCTGCCGGTAAGTTCATCCGGACACTATTTTCCCATCCAGCATCTTGAGAATTTTACCTCTTGCTATTTGGAACGCTGGTAGTGAAAAACTCCGTTAGCTCTGCCTTCATCTGCTCGCTAGAGGCTACCCGCGGGTCCATGAGGTCACCGTTTAGAATAAAGAAGGGCAGCCCTAATTTGCCGCCGATAGCATCCCTTAGCAGACGGATAACGCCACAATATTGCTGGCAGCTCCAGTGAGACAGCAAAATAGCCACATCGGCATGGTATTCTTCAGTAACACGGGCTAGCTCATCCACAAAGTGAGTATCCTCGTTGGCGCCATAACCCTTGCATACAAACCCGCGCTTAAGAGGTTTCTTGACCAGAAACTCCAGCGGGTCGTCGGGATTGAGCTCGATACCTGTCGTGGCATAACCAAAAGAGTCCACGGCAATCACCGCCCCAAACTCCTCCTCCAGCCAGTCGGCTATCTTAAGGTCGAAAAGAGGCAGCACGTAGAGCCAGGCGATGCGGTGCTTCTCCGGGGATATAGCACCTTCACCCTTATCAACTTTTTCTTTCAGCTCCTGGTAGCGGGCCTGGAAGTATTTAACGCCCAGTTCTGTCCCACAGGCAATCTGTATCACGGTTAAGTCTTTTATCCCCGAGCGTCCCCCGGCAGGACAAGGCACTGCCTTGCGCAAATCGCATATCTTTTCCCAGTAATCATAAGACTCGCGCGATAGCCTTAGCACCTGTTTGAGCTTATCCATGTCCAGCTTCTTACCTGTTTGGACTTCCAAAAAACCGATAAGCTCCTGAATATCTTTTTTCCCATAATCAATGCTGGCTTTATCCAGCCGGAACGTGCTATCTACCATGTAATTGGGAACGGAATAGAAATCTGCCAGAAGTTCGTAGAGTTTCAAGGTCTGGTCACAGGTTGTGGAGGTGCTTACCACCATAGTTGGCCGGGGGGCCATCCCTGAACGGGCTACGCCTATAGCTACCCGGTGAGGTGAACAGACATCGGCGGACATGCCATAGCTTTCGCCTTTTTCCATGAGTGATATCGTTACGTCGGCGCCAGACTGACCCGTCATGATGGCATGGTTTTCGGCTACATAATATGGAATGTCCATAGCCGTAAAAAGCTCATGGGGAGGAAACATCCCCGAAAGGATAAGCGGCTTGCCTTCCCGTGCGGCCTGCAATGCGTTGTTGTAATAATCCTGTAGCGCCTGCCAGAAGTAAATATCGCTTTTAGTGGCTGAACGGGCCTCCAGGCGCTGCCGGGTTTTGGCCATATTATTTACTATGACTTCAAATTCGGTTATGCCCTCTGTGATTACACTCATCCTTCACCTCTTATAAATACTCATTGTCCGATGATGTCCCAATGCTATAACTAACCGCCTGCGGCTGTCAAGTTGCGAGAGTCTGCTTAATCCGTGAGTCTTGATTGGAAACTTTCACCTCCAAGGTTGGCTGCTCCCGATGAAAAGTAGCTGTGCCCTCAAGTCTCCTCGCCCCTTGAGGGAGAGGACTAAGGTGGGTACAGACCTGGTACAATGGTAACAAAGTAGACCGGGGACATGGGTAACAGGTAGAGTATATAGGCAGGAGGTGCCTATGACCTGGAAGGAGATACGAGCAAGGAACCCAGGGATTACGGGTCCCGCTCTATTGTGTTAGCCCTTCTCTCTCTTATCTATATCCAGCATGGTTATATCCCGTCCAAAAATTAAAGCCAGAACCCAATCCGTCAGCACGCGGAGCCGATTAAACCACCCCATCAGCAGTGACAAATAACCGTTTAACCAGATAAACCGTGCAATAACGCCATAAATCCGAACCCCAAATATATTAATCGCAGCGGTATGGGAACCCAGAGAGACTGTTTCACCCATATGTATATAGCGATAGGGTTTCTTTTCCTGG
>JACVQG010000243.1 GCA_015661045.1 Dehalococcoidia bacterium
TTGAGTGGCCTCAGCCCAGATTTCCAGCGTTCCAGCATATTTATCCGGCCGGGTGGATAGAAGCACCTCATAATCCTGGCCCTCTATATCCATCGGTGAATAAAGGCTTTCTCTATACAATTCCCAATGTCCGCTGGTCTTCCACAGGTCAAGGCGGGCAATGTGCGGGGAATAAACTAACTGATATCCACGTTTGATATGCTCCCGCTTCCAGAATCCCTCGATAATATGGCGCACCATAGCGCCTTTAGGGTGCCATAATGCCAGACCCGGCCCAACCTCCTCCTGGATACTGAATAAATCCAACTCCCGTCCCAGCTTGCGGTGGTCGCGCCGGGCAGCTTCTTCTATCTTATGCAGGTAATCATCCAGAGCCTCCTTATTGGCGAAGGCAGTGCCGTAAATTCGCTGGAGCATGGTACGGTGCTCATCCCCTCTCCAGTAGGCGCCGGCGATACTGGTTAGCTTGAATGGGCCAATTTTGCCTGTTGAGTCTACATGCGGGCCGCGGCAAAGGTCGGTAAAGGATCCCTGGCGGTAAATGGTTACTTTTTCATCAGGGAGTTCGTCAATAAGTTCCAGTTTGTAAGGTTGGGAGGCAAAGAGCTGCCTGGCCTTTTCTTTTTCCACATCTTCCCGTCGAAAGATGTTGTTAGTAGCGATAACATCCCGCATTTTGGCTTCAATAACGGGTAAGTCATCGGGAACCAAAGGGCGCGGAAGCTCAAAATCGTAATAGAAACCATCGTCTATCGTTGGACCGATGCCGAATTTAGCTCCGGGGAACATTGCCTGGACTACCTCGGCCATAATATGCGCTGCCGAATGGCGCATAGTATCCAATGCTGCCTGATCGACCTGTGGTGAAACTTTTGTTGACACTATTGGTCCTCCCCCAAAACAATACCAATGTATAATCTATCACATACATAAGAAACCTGTAAAGCGATTAGAAAACGCCGTAATCCGTGGATTCTGTTAGATTATTTCTGTACCCCAGGCTGAAGCCTGGGGTACAGATACAAAAAACCTATGCCCAGGGCTTCAGCCCTGGGTACAATCGGATTAAGAAAACTAGCTTTTAAACCTATACCCCACGTTTCTTACGGTATCTATAAACGAATGATTCCGGTCTTCGATTTTGCTCCGCAACCGGCGGATGTGGACATCCACTGTTCTCTCCCCACCAAAATAATCGTAACCCCACACCTGATTGAGGAGTGTCTGCCGGCTGAAAACCTTGCCGGGACGGCTGGCTAAAAACTTTAGTAGCTCGAACTCCTTGAATGTAAGGGGAACCAGATGATTACTGATATAGACCTGATATTTATCACCATCTATTGCCAGGTCACCTATGACGATGAGGTTCTGGCTTTCACCTCCGCTCGGCCCCAGAAGGCGGTGAATGCGCACCAGGAGTTCGTCAGGACGGTAGGTGTCTAACAGGAAATCGTTTATACCCCATAGCCATTCCTGCTCTTTTAAACTCTCTTCGGGTATTATAGCTATAGCTGGCACATCTTGAACTTCCCGGAGGCGACGCAACCAAATATTTAGCTGAGAAGTATGCAACACTGATGTGGTTTTTGAAGAAGTTACCGGTAGTTTGCCTGAGCTACCCCTGGAGGTAGAATCTAAATTTATCAGTAGTAAGTCTACGGGTTGTTCCTCCAGTTGCAGCAACCCCTCATCCCAGTTAACGGCCATGGCCGTTTGATAGCCCTCCCGGAGCAGCCGGGCGCTAAGTTTATCAGTATTTTCTTTATTAGCCAGTATTAGTATTGTGGCCACCGCAGCCTCCATAGTGAGAATAATGCTATACAGGTCATTTGTCAAAGGGTTCTTTTGCTATACAATTAAATAAGAAGTTCTAGCTTTAACTCTATTGTAAAATACTTATTGTCAGGCTATAATTTCAGCATCTTAATCCATTTTAGGAGGAGTTTTACTATGAAATATGAAACCATTGCAGTTGAACACGAGTCTGGAGTGGCTACCATCACACTCAATCGCCCCGATCGGCGCAATGCCTATAACATGCAAATGCTTTACGACTTGGACTCTGCGCTCAAGGACCTGGCCCAGGATGACAAAGCAAAAGTAGTGGTGCTTACCGGCGCTGGCGTGGCATTTTGTTCTGGCGCTGACTTTCGTTACAGGGAGGTAAAATCGGGGAAGGTAGCTCTGGAGGAAGCTGAGGAGTTACGCCCTGTTATTGATGGCATTCACAGGGGTAAACCCCTCAGTGTGGTAACGGATATACTTATGGCGTTACATTTTATTACCAAACCTACTATCGCCAGTGTTAACGGCGATGCCGTAGGCGCCGGATTCGATTTTGCCCTGGCCTGCGATATGAGAATTGGCTCTCCGAAGGCTCGCTTTATGGTGGGTTTTACGCGCATCGGATTGCCCCCGGACACAGGGACGGCCTGGTTTCTGCCCAAGATAGTTGGTACGCCTAAAGCTCTTGAAATAATCATGACGGCAGATTTTGTTTCCGGCGAGGAGGCCCACAAACTGGGCATACTCAACCGTTTAGTGCCTCATGAAAAGCTGGCAGAGGAAACGCGAGCATTTGCGAAAAAAATAGCCGATGGTCCGCCTATCGCCCACAGGATAACCAAATTGCTGGTTGACAATGGGGAGCATCAGGATTTGCGTACAGCGCTCACCGAGGCAATGGGCTTTGTACATATGGGTGTAAGCTCCGCCGACCATCAGGAGGGCGTGAGGGCCTTTGCCGAAAAACGGCCACCGGTATTTAAAGATAAATAGTTGATAATAATACTTCATACCCGGTTGTTCCGACTTGTCGGGAGACACCACGAAGGACAAAAATAGCCGTTGCCGGTGCCTGTAGTAGTTGCCTGATTCATCAGGCTATGTTAGCCCGATAAATCGGGCAACTACATATATGGATTGCTATTCTGGGGAGCATATTTGAGCATGGGATTTTTGTACCTTTCAACGCAAAAGCGCCACATAGCTATTCAGCGCCACATTTAAAGAATCCACTACCGGCTGGCATTTGGCTTTGAGCAGGTAAAACAGCTTGCCTTCGGCGGGCAGTTCGGAAAGTGTTTCCCAGTAACCCATGCCTTTGGCTATGACCAGATCGGCGGCTTCAAAGGCGGCCTTAAATTCATCGGAGGCCTGCGCCATATCCACTCCCGGGGTGTCAGTGCCAGTGGTAATCACGTGCGGTAAATTTTTTGTTAGCCCGAATCTGTCCAAATCAGCCAGAGTGATGTCATTCTGAACCGGAGAGTGCTTGACAACATACGTAATGGGGGCAAAATCGGCTAATTTTCTTACCAGGGGTAGGTCGAAAAATACCTCTCCTGCGTTATCAGCTAAAAAGAGTATCTGTTTGGTTTTGTTTAGCTTTATCTCAAATGTCAAATGCTTTTGTATTGTCTATAGCGAACTCAACAGGTAATGTTAAATCGTATCGAACTGTTTCCAGGTCTTTAAAGAAATCTATGGAGTTTCCTTGAACTGCCAGGCGCAGGTATTCTGCGATATTTCCGTCTAAGTTGACATTCCGGTAGAACTCTTCTCCCATCCTCATTTCGGCTTCTTTTATTCGGAGATAAGGGTCTGGATTGCCAGTGATCGTTCTCACCAGGCGGTGTAGATGTGTGGCGACGGGGATAGTAGGTCTATTAACCGAGAACTCGGCCTTAAGAAGCTTTAAACCTTCATATATTGCTTTAGTTTTCAATTCAGGGTCTTGAGTGGCCAGGTCCGCCGCCTGGCGCACCAGACGTTCGAGGCAAGGATAGCACTCTTTGGTAGCTTTCATGGTATATATAATCATTATACATAAAAACAGTGGGATTCCAAATCAGAATATGTCTGGTATAAAAATGAACACGAATCCAAAGGCTCTGACGCCTTTGGTCAGGATTGGAGAATTTCATGCCCTTCGCGGGAAGCAATCAATTGGCAGTACGCCCCACTCTGAGATGCTTCGCTCCGCTCCAGCATGACAATGCGGAGACTCTACTGGAGGAGCAATAATCTTGACCTTTGCCTGAATATGATTGAAAATAGGAAGTGCCCTTCTGGGAAGTGAGCTGTGAGAAGTGGGAAAGGATGACGGTCCGAGGGGGGGCTTGCCAATAATAAAAAGATCTGGGAATCTGCCCTGGCTCATTGAAAGGAGAATGAATTTGTCACCACTACCATGGATCTCAGTAGCTAAATATGTAGAGGATGCCCATAGCTTTAAAGGGCGAGTGGAGAGAGCGGACTGTCTGGATCTGGCTTTTTCTAACCATGCCCCGGATGAGGTAGTTGACGCCCTGGATGCTTTAGGCTCCAGGATTTTCCCTACCGTTGCCGCAGCAAAGGAGTTTCTAGTCGCCCAGAAACAGGTCACTCAGTAACCATCAGGCAGTAAGCAGGTCGGGTATTATGTGGCTTATAGTTTCACTGTTCGCCTAATACGTATTCGGTTGTCAAAAGCTGAATGGGTTGCTAAAAAGCGGCCCATTCAGTTTTTCAGTTATTGTTTAGGAACTTCTCCCTTGAACCAGTCGCTGATAGGTTTTACAGTTTTGCCCTTATAATCTATCCGTACAAAACGTTGAAAGCTCTCGCCAGTGTGCTGAGAGGGAGAGAAATTCAGCGGCGGCGTGGCGCCAAACATATCCAGGTTCTTGGTGTTTTCAATTGCATCCTTTACCGCCTTGCCATCCAGTTTATCAAATCCTACCTTGTCAATGGCCCGGCCGATAGCATCGTTCATAATGACATAATTGCCCCAGTAGAGCCAGAATCCAGTGCCGAAGGTGGGTCTCCCCAATTGAGGATCGGGAGCTACATACTTGGATAAAATGTCTATCACTTTTTGCCTGCCGGAGTATTCCTCTTCTGGCCAGGCGAAGTAGCTAACAGCTATACGATTGTCTGCTTGCTCGGGCATAAATGACATCATCTCCCAGTGTGTAACCTGCGGGCCAATTATCCATTCAACTTTGTCGGCAATGCCCAGTTTGACGGCATCCCGTAAAATCTGAGCATGCTGTGGCGGCCGGCTGGGTAGATAGACATAGTTGGCCCCAGAGTCGCGGATACGTAGCAACTGGGGAGTAAAGTCGAGGTTAGTATAGGCGCCGAACTCTATGGGGCCGAAGTCAATGCCCATGTCAGCAGCCATCTTTTTGCCCGGCTCGATATGGGCCTTGCCCATAGGTATTTCCTCAGATATCTGGGCAATACGGGGCCGCCCACTGCCCTTCCAGTTTTCCTTCACCCACTTAAGGATTCCGGCGAAGGTCTCGGTATAGGAAGGGGTGAAAGTGTATGTCCAGTGCTGCGGATTTTGCAGGGCATCTGACGTAGAAGGAACTATAAGAGGTAACTGATCCCGGGTGGCAAGGGGTTGGAGGCTTTCCCCCTGGACTGTCATCACAGTGGTGGTGGCTACTGCTCCAGCATCTTTGTATTTTTTAAAGTTTGCAATAGCCCGGTCGTTATTGCCCCCATTGTCATCCCATATCGGTTCTACCCGGATACCCCGGATACCTCCATTATCATTTACCCATCGCCAGTAGGCCAGGTAGTGGGCCACATTCTGCCCACGGGCGTTTATGGCTCCGCCCGGGCCAGTAAGTTCCATCATTAAACCAACTTTAATAACTTTCTCTTTAGCCGGTGCTTTAGGGGCG
>JACVQG010000244.1 GCA_015661045.1 Dehalococcoidia bacterium
CCTACCTCGTTCCGGGCGCAGCCGTTCTGATTAAAAATCACTATATCGGCGTTTTCCTCTTCGGCAAAGCGGTCTATTTTCCGGGGAATCGGGTTGCCAAATACTTCCTGGGAGGCATAGCCGAAGCAATGGCTACCCCCGATATTGGAGGTGGCATAGTTGAAACCCATTGCCTTTGAACCTCGCGGCTCGTAAGCAGGCAGCTCCATTCCTTTGGCGTGTATGGCGAAGGCTGCCGACCCTTTACCAACTTTTGCGGCGACCCGCATTGCGCCTTCCGCCAGCAGATTGCCTATGCCCTCGCGGAGCCCTATCTTCTTGATGAGTGTTACCATAGCTGAATGGTTGCCCCAGGTAAGCTCCAGGCCATCAGTGTCCGACTTTGTTAATATGCCCTTCTCATAAAGCTCGTAGGCAAGCCCGATGGTGTTGCCGGCGCTGATGGTATCCATGCCGAAGTCATCACATAGTTGGTCGGCGGCTATAGTTGCTTCCAGATGGGAACTTTCTATAGGACCGGAGAAAGCCCAGATGCTCTCGTATTCAGGGCCTTCGCTACACGCTCCAGCGTAGGGGCCTGTAGTGACGCGGTGCTCTTTGCCGCACCGGGCGGCGCAACTGTAGCAGCCAAAGTCCCCTGTTCTGAGCTTCCGGTACTCCTCCGCATGTAAAGCCTCGAAGTTTTCCATGCTCCCGTAGATAAAGTTTTTTGAAGGGTACATCCCCAACCTGTTGGTGTTAATCTGATTCTCAGTTGTGCCCATCTCTTTATGGTGCTGGAAAGCCTTATTGGCCTGCATCATCTGAACCTGCTCTTTCACCAGATTCTTAAAGGCTTCCGGGTCGTGGAGTTGCACATTCCGTTGGGCGCTAATAGCTACCGCTTTGAGATTCTTGGAACCCATCACGGCGCCGGTGCCGCAACGCCCGGCAGTCCTTCTGGCGCTGACAATAGCGGCGTATCGCACAAGGTTCTCACCGGCCTGGCCGATACAAGCTGTCCGGGTATCTTTACCGTGTTGCTGGCTCAACCACTTTTGTGTAATAACTGTATCTTTTCCCCATATTTCAGTAGCGTCACGGATCTGGCAGCCTTCAGCCGTCAAGTGGATATAGACTGGTTTAGCAGCCTTGCCTTCGATTATAATAAGGTCATATCCTGCGAACTTGAGCCAGGCGCCGAAGTCAGCCCCGGCCACGGAACGGGCATACGCTCCGGTGAGAGGGCTTTTGGTGATAGCCATCCAACGGGAGACTGCCTGAGCGTTAGTCCCGGCCAACGGCCCGGTTACCAGGAGCAACTTGTTCTGCTCGCTCAGAGGGTCAACGCCGGGGGTAAGCTCGTCATAGAGGTATTTGATGCCCAAACCCCTGCCACCTATGAAATCAGTCCTGATTTGCTCTGGTATCTGTTCTGTCGTGACCTTTCGAGTGGTGAGGTTAACCCTTAATAATTTAGCCGATGTATTTGCCATTGATGCTCCTTTATTTTAAATATGACAGCTTAAATAATTACGCATTGATTCAAAATTCCTTCTGTTTTCCGATAAGTCGGGAAGCGCTTCTTTGTTGGGTATCGAAAACCCCCGATCCGATTCACTCTGTGAATCGGATTCTGCCCCCTTTACGTAAAGGGGGCTTTCTACATAGCACATCCCCCGGCGATAGCATGGAAAATATAAATTACATCACTATCTTTTACCGGATTAGCTAGCTCCTGGGGATATGTGCTAACACCGTTAATGGAGACTTCAACATATTTGAGTAACTTGCCATTCTCATCTAAGATCAACTCCCTGAGTTGAGGAAACTGCCTGATAAGATCAGCCAGGCACTCACCAACGGTATTTCCATTAGCTTTAGCTACTTTAACACCATTGGTAAGATGCTGCAAAAACTGCGGAATCTCTATTTTAACACTCATATTTCAAATCTCAAGGTTTGTTGAATTGCTATAAGATAGCATATATATAAGTTAAGCACAATATCGGTATTCACTTCTGGGTAACAAAGGATTATAATACACTTCGTGTTACTAGAAAGCCGTGAATTGGGTGAATAAATATGAGTAAACTAATGACAGACGAGACCGCCGAGGCTATTGGAAAACATAAACTCCATTATGCCTGGGTTATTTTAATAGCGGCCATGGTCCTCAATGTAGTCAGCCGGGCCGATGCCGCCTCTTTCGGTGTCTTTATAGACCCGCTGGTGAAACAATTTGGTTGGAGCCGTGGAGAGGTATCCCTGGCGTATTCCCTGTCATTTATAGCTGGTATACCTGCTGTGGTGGGTATGGGCTGGCTGGGTGACCGCTATGGCGCCCGGACGCTAATGATAATCGCCTCACTGGTGATATCCTCGGGCACGATATTGTTAGGTACTATAAGCCAACTGTGGCAATTCTACCTCTTTTACGGTCTCTTCGTTGGCTCGATGGGCAATGCCGCTTTTACAGTGCTCTTACCGGTAATCTTAACCAGGTGGTTCCATCAGAAGCTGGGAGTGGCCATGGGCCTGTACTGGGCCGCTCTGGGAATGGGGCCGCTGATTTTTGCTCCCTTGTTCCGGTGGCTTATTGAAAACCGGGGCTGGCGATTTACATTCTTCACTATGGGTATGATCCTGGGCGGTGTGCTTGTCCTGACGGCTTCGTGGATCCGGGGAAAGCCCCAGGAGAAGGGGCTGATGCCCTATGGGGCAAGGCCATCACCGGGTGCCGGAACCACTCAAACTGCTGCCACACCAGCCCCAAAGGGCGCTTTGCGGGCGATAGCGGCACAACCTACAGTATGGTATCTAGCGGCTGTACACCACCTGGGATGTATAGGGCACTCCATTATACTGGCCCATGTTGTATCCATGGCTACGTCACAGGGGATGCCCGGGGTGATGGCAGCAGGTGTCCTCAGCACCATCGCTGGCGCCTCAATTTTGAGCCGATTCCTGTTCTCAGTATTCACCGAGAAGCTGGGAGGTAGAACTCTGCTGACCATAGCCTTGATAGCTCAGGGAACGCCTGTGATAATATTATTTTGGGCACATGGTCCCTGGATTTTCTATCTCTTCGCCGTTGTCTTTGGGCTGAGCTATGGAGGGGAGATGGTTGGCTTCCCCATTATTAACCGCCAGTTATTCGGTGCGGAAGCGCCCCTGAACTCTATCTACTCCTTCGAGATGGTGGGGGCGAGCACGGGCATGGCGTTGGGAGGTTGGATTGGTGGTGCGCTCTTTGATGTTACCGGGACCTATAACTGGGCTATAATAGCATCCATATGAGCTACCTATTTGGGTATACCTTTAGCCCTATTGCTGCCCCGTAACAAACGCCAGGCAGTTGCGGCTACGCCAGCGCCGAGTCATGTATAAGAGTCTGATAAGGGCTTTTTATT
>JACVQG010000245.1 GCA_015661045.1 Dehalococcoidia bacterium
TCTGACCCTGCTCCAGAAGATATTTATACCGTTTATTGGACTCCTCTGCAGAAGCATAGCCGGCATACTGGCGCATAGTCCACAGCCGGCCGCGGTACATGTTGGGCTGGATGCCACGCGTAAAGGGGTATTCGCCCGGGTAGCCTATGTCTTTATGATAATCAAAACCAGCCAAGTCCTCAGGGGTATAAAGGGCATCCAGTTCCGCGCCCGATGAGGTGGTAAACGCGGGCTGGCGTTGGGGCGCCTTCTTCAACGTAGGGTTAAGGGAGGTTTCTTGCCATTGTTTTTTAGTTTGGCTCATAGGCTTACCACCTTAACCAACTGGCTATCTTAGCTATCCTGGCAGTTTAAATCTGTATAAGCAGCCACGCATGGGCTACTAAATTCTAACAAATATTCCTACCAAAAACTAGCCGTTGACATTATTATAGTATTCCGTTACGCTAACGCGTAAGGGGCAATGAAATGGGAAATATCAAAAAACCTGGACCGTTACCTTATACTGCTCTTGACCCCGCTATGAAATATCTTCGCGAGGCGGCACACTCCAGCGCCAACCGACCATTGGAGACGCGAAGACGTCTTATTGAGGTCATTGAGAATATTCAGGCTGAAGCTGCCATCTCCCCCGTCATGGGCTTTGAAGACGCCTCTGAGACCCTGGATAAATACCTCTACTGAACATGGTTATGGCACAAGCAATTTTTATTGATGCCTCGGCGTGGGTTGCGCTATTCTCTCCTAATGACAGGAATCATGGACGCGCCAGGTTGCTGTGGAAAGAGTTGGTAGACAATGATTGGCCCCTTTGTACGACCAACTGGACGTTATACGAAGCTGTCACCTTTCTATCCTGTCGCTTCGGTAGACATGTCTGGGCCACTCACCTTCTGGATGTAGCTCAGGACATCACGGTGTTGAGCGTTATTGAGGTGGAGGAAAAGGCCATCAACACGTTCAGGGACCACGGGGACAAGCGGTGGAGTATGGTTGATTGCGCTAATTTCCATGCTTTGCGAAGGCATGGTTGCCAGCAAACTTTCGCATTTGATAATAACTTCCAACAAGCACAAGAAGAGTTCGGGTTTAATGTCCTAAGTTAGTCCTGCCAGACAAACTGGTTTCGCCATTATAGTGTCGGGGGAAGGCAGGAGTCCTGCCCTTGTTTTTTAGATTGGCTCATGTTAAGACACCTTTTGCAGCTTCTTCAACTCATAGGCAATACTTCGTGGGTCATCAACATGCTCCGAGGCATTAAGCACCTCTACAGAAACAATCTTTCCAGCTTGGTTATAATCAACGATAATGCCTGGAGCTATTTCGTCACTCTCAGCGACTGGTTCATCTTTAAATATCAGGTCAATGGTATCCGTGTCGGGATCGTATATTATTTTCATGTTTGGTTCCATTTATCGCAATAACTCGCATAGAAGCTATATCACGCGCGGGAGAAACTAATACAAACGCATTAATATTTGTGCTATGGCGCACAGGCAGGGACGCCTGTGCCACCGTGAGAATGCAACATTATTTAACTCGTTCGTATTAGAAATTCTTCACTTCGTTCAGAATGACAAAAGAGACTTACCTGCTGGGTTCCTGCCTCTGGCATCTAGAACGCCAGAAACTCCTTCTGCACCCCGAAGACCCCCCGCAGCACATCGCATATCTCACCCAGGGTAG
This sequence comes from Dehalococcoidia bacterium, assembly GCA_015661045.1. Classification (GTDB taxonomy): domain Bacteria; phylum Chloroflexota; class Dehalococcoidia; order JACVQG01; family JACVQG01; genus JACVQG01. The sequence goes on from JACVQG010000245.1 coordinate 1,687, forward strand.
CATAGGCCTCGACTGCCCGGAGGATAACCGGCATGGTGTTATCAGTTCCGCGGGCGGCCTTCTCCACCTGGCCCAATGCTTGCTTAACTTTAGCCTGGTCTCTGTTCTTTTTTACCTGGTCTACCCTTGCCAACTGCTTTTCCGCTTCTTTGGGATTAATCTTTAGTATGCCCGTGATGGGCGGGTAGGGCGAAACGAACTTGTTTACCCCTACCACCGTTCTCGCGCCGCTTTCCAGAGCTTGCTGGGCTTTGTAAGAAGACTCCTGTATCTCCCTCTGCTGGAAGCCCTGCTCTATTGCAGCTAGCGCTCCACCCAGCTCATCTATCTTCTGGATGTATTTCTGCGCCTCGGCCTCAAGTTTATCAGTGAGGTATTCAATCAGATATGATCCCCCCAATGGGTCAACTACATCGGCAACGCCACTTTCATAGGCTAACACCTGCTGCGTGCGCAGGGCGATAGTTACCGCTTCCTCACTTGGGGGAGCGTAGGCCTCATCTCTGGAATTGGTATGTAGCGATTGTGTACCCCCCATGAGGGCTGCCAGCGCTTGAAGCGTTGTTCGGACAACATTGTTATCAGGCTGCTGGGCGGTGAGAGTGGAGCCGGCAGTCTGGGTGTGGAAACGCAACATCATGGAGCGGGTATCTTTAGCCCCGAAGCGTTCCTTCATAATCTTTGCCCACAGCCTGCGGGCGGCCCTGTACTTGGCTATTTCCTCGAAGAAGTTATTATGGCTATTGAAGAAGAAGGAAAGCCGCCCGGCGAAGGCATCTATATCCTGTCCTGATTTTATAGCTGCCTGGACATATTCTATAGCATTGGCTAAAGTAAATGCCACCTCCTGGGCAGCCGTGGAGCCAGCCTCCCGGATATGATAACCGCTTATGCTGATGGTGTTCCACTTGGGTACGGACTTGCCGCAGAATTGGAATATGTCAGTGATGAGGCGCAATGAGGGCCGGGGTGGGAATATGTGCGTACCCCGCGCCGTGTATTCCTTCAGGATATCGTTCTGAATGGTGCCATCAAGTTTAACCGGGTCAACGCCCTGCTTTTTAGCTACAGCTATATACATTGCCAACAAAATAGGGGCAGTAGAGTTGATAGTCATGGATGTGGAGATTTTATCCAGAGGCATGTCTTTGAATAGAATCTCCATGTCCTGGAGCGTGGATATGGGCACGCCTACCTTGCCTATCTCGCCCTTAGCCAGAGCATGGTCGGAGTCATAGCCGATCTGAGTAGGTAGATCAAAAGCTACGGATATGCCGGTCTGGCCCTGCTCCAGAAGGTATCTGTACCGTCTATTGGACTCCTCGGCGGAAGCGAAGCCGGCGTACTGGCGCATAGTCCACAACCGGCCGCGGTACATGGTAGGCTGGATGCCGCGAGTAAATGGGTACTCCCCTGGATATCCGAGAGATTCATTATATTTAAAACCACCCAGGTCTTCCGGGCCATAAACAGTATCTAATTCTATACCTGAGGACGTCGGAAAAGAGGCCTGTCGGGGTGTGGAGCGTTTAAGAGTCGGCGATAAACAGGAATCATTCCACTCTTTTTTGCTCTGGCTTGGCATAGTGTTACTCCTTTCAATATGAATTTAAGGATAAAGCCAACCAGGGCTTCGTCGTGAGGCTTCGGCACGATTTCTGCCGAACGGCCGTCCCTTCGGCAAGCTCTCCGTTCCGAGAGC
>JACVQG010000246.1 GCA_015661045.1 Dehalococcoidia bacterium
CGGATTGGAACATGGTTCGACGGGGCAAAGAGGCCCTATTGTTACTGACCCCTTGAGAACACCACTTAGCTTATCAAGCGGCGGCGCACTGCCGCCCGGTGCACAGTTAATAGTAATAATTAAAACGATAAATAGCCACATTAATATCCGTGTCCTCATGATTCAACCCTCCTCTAAAATAACCGAGAAATCACTCTTATAATATTATGACGACAGGCTGCGGCAAAAAGTTCCCGTGTGGTCCTTATTACTTTCGACCGGTAAAAGCCATCGAATGTGATATTTCATCGAGAATACCTAAGATGTCTGGCATAGCGTTTAACTTTGGTGTATTATTCATCTCGCTGACGTGAATAAAATACCGAATAACATCCCTTCCATTTTACCCCCCAGCCGACGTAAAGAGCCTATATTTAGCCGTAATTTTTTATTGCTGTCTCTGGCTAATCTGTCCACTTTTGGCTCTTTCCACGTACTGTTGGCTACGTTACCGATATATCTTCAAACGGTTGGTGGTAAGGAATCGGAAATCGGCCTGGTGATGGGTATGTTTGCCATTACAGCTCTCCTGGCCCGCCCCTTCGCAGGCAAAGCCTCCGACATATTTGGCAAGAAGATGTTTATGATTATGGGTGGCATCGGGATGGCATTGGCGCCGCTTCTTTACATTTATAGTAGCTCTTTGCTACCCATGATTGGCGTAAGGCTGCTCCATGGAGTAGCCTTTGGCATTATCAGCACCGCCGTTGGAGCTTTAGTTGCGGATATCGTTCCCGCCTCACGGCGTGGAGAGGCAGTGGGGTATTTTGGTATGTCTAACAACGTCGCTATGGCAGCAGGGCCGGCGTTAGGTATAGTTGTGATGCAAGTATGGGGGTTCACCAACCTTTTCTTCGTGTCGGCCGGTGTAGGCTTATTGTCATTGATTTTTTCACTTCCTGTAAAAGAACCCGCCCGGCAACCCAGGCCAACCTCCGCAACCAAGTCGCCACTTATCGCGCGGTCTGCGCTCCTCCCGGCATCTGTCTTATTCTGTTATGCTCTTACATTCGGGTCTGTTATTACCTTCCTGCCATTGTTTGTGGTGAACAGAGGTCTTAGCAATCCGGGGCTGTTTTTTACCGTCCAGGCGCTGACCGTTTTAACCGTCCGAAGCTTCACAGGGAGGCTCTCTGACCGAATAGGACGAAGAGCGGTTGCCCTCCCTGGTCTGTTATTTTGCACAATCAGCTTGATTTTGATATCTCAAGCGACTTCAACGTGGTTATTTTTATTAGCGGCGGTTCTATTTGCTCTTGCATTCTCCTGTGTCCAACCTCCTATGGCCGCGCTGGTGATTGACCGGGTTAAACCGGAGATGCGGGGCGCTGCTATGGGTACGTTCATATCGGCAATGGATGCGGGGATAGGTAGCGGAGCTTTCTTATGGGGAACGGTAGCCGGGTATGTAGGTTACTCAAAGATGTATTTGATAGCCAGTGTGGTGCCTGTATTAGCCATTGGGCTGTTCCTATGGGTAAGCGGAGTTAAAAAGAAAGAAGTGACTTCCTGAACCTATATTTGCATACCAGAAAAAATAGTTTTATTCACATTTAATACTGGAGGTATTCTTTGCCCTACAACGTAGAAATAGAGAAAAGAATCGATAAAATTATCTCCTCCTGGCCATATCTACAAAAGAGAAAGATGTTTGGCGGCATCTGTTACCTTTTCAAAGGCAACATGTGCTTTGGCATCTATAAGGACTATCTCATCGTACGAACCGGACCGGATCTTTCTATTACGTTACTAAAAGAAAAATACGTTGTCCCAATGGATATTACTGGTAAAGCAATGAAAGGCTGGGTCATGGTACAGGAGCAAGGTTTTTCTTCCTCTATAAAATTATCTAATTGGCTTCAGATCGGTAAAGAGTACGCAGCTTCGCTACCGCCCAAATGAAGGTACCAGCATTATTTAGTCTTGATAATAATCCTCAAAGAATTGAACCGGGAAGGGAGGGGCCACTGGAATTAAGTGGTTTTCGGTGATACAATCAGAGGCACATTTTAGTCTTTAAGGTAATTTTTGTACGGATTCAAGAATTATTGATTTCTCTGATTACAGACGGGATTGAGGTTTAACTGACTGCGGGTATTCTATTTGCGATTCTGGCGGCAATCAGCTTTGGGGTAGCCAGGGTTTTTGCCGGTGTTGGGCTTCCAATCATGAAGCCTTTGCATGGCAGTATTGTGTCCCTGATAGTTAGCTGGCTGTTGGCGATGGTCATCTGTTTAATATTACAGTTTAAGGCCCTGGCCTCGCTAACTCTGGTTAATATAGGGTGGCTTGCTATCACCGGACTGCTCAGTTTCGCGCTGGGGAGGGGTTTCTCCTTTCTGGGTATAAAGTATATAGGTGTCTCCAGGTCTATAACTATCTATGCTTCCTATCCGGTATTTACCATAGCTCTAGCCCTCCCTTTACTGGGAGAGCGGGTTAGCGTACCCCTTATAATAGGCGTTCTGCTGATTATAGGCGGTATAACCTTGCTTGTAAGCGAACCGGAGACTGAAAAAAAGGTTACAACAGGCGTTAACCGGCTGCTTGGAATCGGATTTTCTCTGGCATCGGCTATGAGTTACGGGGCCAATATGGTACTGATAAGATGGATTGTCACCAGTAAGGTTAATCCTGTTGTAGCAACTACCGTATCAATTTTCTTCGGCATGCTGATATTAATGGCAACCTCAGGCAGACACCTCACCGATAGTATCAAAAGCAGCCGCCGGGCTACAGCTTTTTTTGCCTTTTCCGGTGTAGCCATGACCATAGGCTCCGTTGCCAGCTACACATCTCTTAGCCTGGCGCCTGCAGTACTGGTCTCGTCGCTGGGCGCGCTATTCTGGGGACGTACCTTTTCCTGCAAAAGCTGGAGAAGGTGACCTACCAGGTTGTGATAGGAAGTTTGATGGTGGTTGGAGGAGGGGTACTGGTCACCATGGGGTAGAAGACCTAGCGGCAATTCGTGAATTGCCGCCATTCATTTCCTCAAAACTGGTGCAATCTCCTTAAAGCCCCAATTTTATCCCGTTCCGCATTTCATATTCTCATGGATTCCCGTTTTCACGGGAATGACACCTTTGGCCGGAGGCGACTGTCATTCCTTCGAAAATAGACGCTCTCATGTCATCCTGGAGGAGTCACGAGTTATCGGGACGACGAAGGATCTCAGGGAGAGGGTAGAAAAGCATAAATAATCTTTATGTCAGGGATACTAAGAGATTATCTCAAAATTAACTTGGTGTGCAAAAGTGGCAAGTCAAAGTTCAACCTCACCCTCGGCCCAGATATATCCGGGCCACCCCCCTCTCCGTCGACGGAGAGGGGGACAAGGGGGAGAGGTTCAAGCAATCGCAACGACTCACTGTACTCTGCCTACATTTTGAGATAGTTTCTAAATGATAACAACAAGGTGGCATACCTCCCACCCTGAGATTCTACGCTTCGCTCCTCCGAGTGAAACATCGGAGTCCGATGCGTCGGACAGAATGACAGCGCCAGATTATTTTCATCCTTCGTGGTGCCCAGTTAAGAAACTCACTTTATCACGCAATTTTGATACAACATCAATTATTCCAGATACGTTCACAAACAGGTAGCCATATTTAGTAAGTGAGTAAAATCACAAAATTGACAAAACGATGTTTAATTGAGATAATCTCACCCAATATATATTAACAAACTCATTTTACGGGCTGGCGTATTACTGGATATTCGATAGAATGTCAGTCGAAAGGTTAAAGTATGGTTCATACGGTAATCAACCTCTAACAGGGAAAATATATTCAGGAGGGTAACCGTGAAAAAATGGATCTTATCAACCGTTTTTATCCTGATAGCTCTGGTAACTGCCTGCGGCACCGGAGCTACGCCCGCTCCTGCACCAACCCCAACAACAGTAGCCCCGGCTAACCAGGTTGCTCCAAAACCTGCTCTTGAGGACCCCGCCTGGGACATGATAGTGCAGGCGGCCAAGAAAGAAGGAATGCTAACCCATTATTCATATAACCTCGTAGGTGATGCCGGGTTAGCTATGCAACGGGCTTTTGAAGCGAAGTATGGTATAAAATTAGAAATCATCACAGGACGGGGGGCAGAGTTCCTGGAGAGGGTGAAAGTTGAGACTAGAATAGGGCAAAGGGTTGCAGATACGACCGAAGGCAGCGCTCTCCACGTTAAGAACATGAAGCTGGAGGGGCTGACATTGAATGTAACCAGTGACCTGCCAGTCCTGCTGGAGAAAGATGTCTGGATAGCGGATATTTACGGGATAGATCCCAAGGATAAACATATTCTGGCATTTAACTTCTCTGTCTATACCCCTTATATCAATACAAAGATAATCAAACCCGGAGAGGAGCCAAAGGTATGGAGAGATTTCCTTGATCCTAAATGGAAAAGTAAGATAGTGGCTACAGACCCGCTTGTCAGCGGGGGACTATATCAACTGTTTCTTCCTTTAATGCGTGAGAAGCTGATAGATGATAAATACCTGGCAGACCTGGGCAAGCAGGACATGAGGTTCTCCGCCGCCCTGCCGGATGAGGCAGGAATACTCGCCCGGGGGGAACGCCCCCTGTCGCTTCGCGGTGTGGATATAGTATATGCCCGGTTCATCCAGGAGGGAGCGCCCATAAAGGCCATATCGATGAAGGATGGGACAGTGTTGTCCGTAGTGACAATCGCAGCTTTCAAAGGAGCACCGCACCCCAATGCCTCTAAGGTCTTTATAAACTGGTTCTTATCTGCTGAGGGGCAGGATGTATACTCAAAGGTTGCCAGTGTGGCTCCCATACGCAAAGACGTTAAAAATTATTTGCCTGAGAACGGACGGGTCAATCCCGAACGACCTGTTCTCCTGACGAACGAGGATAATGAAGAAGCCACCAGATATTTCAGGGAACGTTATCTCGAGAAACTGTGGAAGTCGTAATAGACCCGATAGTAGTAGAGGCAATTCGTGAATTGCCTCTACTTAAGATTTATTAGTGGGTACATGAACCTGTTGGTATTTTGACCGCAGTATGCGACTATACTTGTAGCGGCCCCGATGTATCGGGGCCGCTACGATATCCCCCCCGGGTTACACGATTAAATGCCTTTGAGTTTAAAACTTCATTCCAGAGGCGTTAATGTAAGCAGTTTTTTGGCAATATCGGGTCTTTGAAAGGTACTGCCATCTTACCCATAATGTGAGTAAATCCCGAAACACCGCTATATTCTCCGGAGCATATCTCCCTGCCAGTTTCCACCACCTCTGCCTCCCCCCTCCCCAGTTCGGCGAAATCATACAGCTCGTAGTTTTGAGGGTCTTTCAACACCCCGTCGGCGTGAATACCTGAGGCATGTGCAAAGGCGTTGGCGCCTACTCCGGGCTGATTGATGGGAATAGGGACTTTAAAAGCATAACTGGCGAATCTGGCTATCTTCCACGCTTTTAACAGATGAATCCGTCTTCCCAGTTGATATTTCTCTGCAAAGTCTTTCGATTTGGTTGCGGCCAAAATCACCGCCACCAGGTCAGCGTTGCCGGCTCTCTCGCCCATTCCGTTTACCGTAGTATTTATATAGGCATCCTGGCCGCCATCTATCGCCCCCTTGGCTCCAGCAATGGAATTAGCTACAACCATGCCCAGGTCATTATGGCAATGTATTTCAATGGGAATTCCTACTTCTTTGGCCAGTATCCTGGCGGACTCGTATATAGTAAATGGGGTATCATAACCCAGGGTGTCGCAATATCTGAACCTATGGGCGCCGTGTTCCTTGGCAGCGGTGGCGAACTTGATGAGATAGTCTATATCCGTCCGAGAAGCATCCTCGGCATTGACGCCTATGCTTTCGATACCGCATCTGGCGGCTGTATCAACAGCCTCAACCATCATACCTATGATGTGGTCTTTGGTCTTTCTTCCCTGAAATTTACCGTTAATCATCTGTGTCGAGGTGGAAACAGAGAGATTAAGATGCCGTATATTTGGCACCAATTTAAACGAGGTTAACACATCTTCTGCGGTCGCCCGGATCCACCCACCCAGACGGATGGGTTTCAATACCCCCATCTCGGCTAACTCAGCGTTTGCCTGAAGATAGCGCGACTCGTGGCTGGTGGTAGGGAAACCAAACTCCGACTGGAAGACGCCGATCTCGTTAAGATAAAGGTTTATCATCGTCTTTTCCAACTTAGAAAGCCCCAGTTTGGCAGTCTGAACTCCGTCCCTGTTAGTGACATCTACGATATAGATCTTCCCAGTCAAGTTTCTTCCTCCTCCATTTTCCTGATTACTGATTAGAATGCTATTGATAAAGGTAAATTGTTTGTAAGCCCGAATTCAGCTACGCAACATAAAAATGCAACTATACACTTTATTTTACTATAATACCATTATGAAGGGAAAAAAACTTTGTCCACAACATTATTATTTTTTTAAGAAACTTTCGGTCCCCGACAAAAGCCATAAATCCCAACCCTGCCGCGTTTCGATGTTGTGGGGCTATCAGGTATGTAATTCCACAACGTCGCCATCCAGAATGATATAATCCCGCCCGGATGGGACAACCGCAGATTATTCGAAGGTTGACATTTGGCAGGTTAAAGAAGGATAATTCCGGCGTGAGCACAAGAACCATCTACAAAATTTTTGGCCGAAAGATTGAGTTTGACCGGATCGAAGTTGTTGCCAGGATTGCTTAGAGCGTTGCCAGTTTGATGCTATAGACATGCGCCGGACTGTTTCATTGAGAATCCTCAAGGCAGCCGTAACGCCGGAAAAATACTTCGGTTGTGGGGTTTGCGCCATCAAATATGCCCCTGGCGCTTTGACACTGAAGCTGGTAAGGCCATCGGAACATATCCCCCAAAAGAGCAGTTTGTATTAGTGAATGTTGTAAAATATCTGTGGTAAGGGGATAATTGGTTTTCCCAGCTTTAAGTAAGCAGTTTCAAACACAGGACAGTCTGACTCAACCGGTCGCCTTGACCGGGTTTGTAAACTGCCTTTCTTCACCGCAATGTACACATTGAAAGCCACTATGATCTACGTACAAGGTTCTGTTCTCTATCCAGTGGTGTGCTCCCGATGGTGAGTCTTTGCACTTCCAGACTTCTGACGTCAGATATTCCTGATAGGTGGACTTATAACGTTGCATCAGTTTGAGCCTCCTTATGTCTTTTCTGATACCAGGAGGGAATCCCGTGACTAACCCTCACCTATTGAAACTTCCGGTCACATGACATTTCACTATTTAAAGAGACATGCACATCCAGGGTATACCCGGCCTATGTATGTTGCCAGTATCAAACTAGAATTATATGCTCACTCGGACCGTACCTTAGTAATTACTAAGAAACCCAGGTCTGCCTTCACCAGTCTCAAACGGTATTTCAGCATCTTTCCTACCCAGGGCGTCAAAGGAGCCAATGATTCATCGCCTGGAACTGTAGCTGTAGTTTACACCGTTAGAATGCTGTGCCTTGTTGGGTCCGCGATATGTGGGGCAATGCTTGGGCTCATTGGTAAAGCTTTCAGGTCGGACGAGTTTTCAAGACAACTCGTTGGATGACCTCTCGTTGGAATCATAATTAGGGTTCGGAGGCATCCAGCACTTGATATGACTCTAAGGGGAATTCAGGAAGATGGCAATAATCTAAACCACAACTCTGTTTTTTAGTATAACATTAAACAGGACTATAACGCAAACTTGTAACCCAATTTACTCAGGTTTTATAGGTAATGCAAACCTGATATTAATCCAAATGTCTATTGACAGGTGTTCTAAAGCCCCTTAAACTAAAATTACCTCAAGATATTTCTGTATCGTAACTGCATTCCTTTAACTCGTCCACCAGGCAATGGATAATACATATCTAAATACAGTCCTGTTTACACATGCCATAAAGTGAGTGAATTGAGAGCATATTCTCAATATAAAACGGCAAACGGGAGGTGTTACAATGGCAAAAGTAGTAGCGAAGAAGGTGGTCATCCGGTCAATGAAGGAAGAGGACCTCTCGGATGTCCTTGCAGTAGACCGGAAAATCTTTGGACGGGACAGAGCACTCACCTATTCAGACCCGGTTCAAGACTATGTCGGCGGGGAAATGGGTATGAGTTGGGTGGCTGAAGTACAGGGTAAAATAGCAGGGTTTATCCTGTGCCAACTGGCCGAGCCCCGTCTGGGGATGCCTCATGTAGCGTGGATTGGTTCTATAGGTGTAGATCCCGACTTTCGACATAAGGGTATTGCTGGCGAATTGACCAAATCCTTGATGAAACAATGCCAATCCTTGAAACTTAAGGAAATCCATATTATGGCCGACCGCCATGATGAGATTCTTGAAGGATT
>JACVQG010000247.1 GCA_015661045.1 Dehalococcoidia bacterium
CAGCACAAAGCGTTACTCCTTACACCCGGCAATTTCGGGCCGCTAAAACCTGGATGGGGTTTGCATGATAAAGATAATCTCTATTCGGTTTTATATCAGTCCGCTCAACAATAACCTACATAACTACCATGCTGTCTTATGCCTTCTCCTGGCTTCAATATATATTTTCAGGGCAGTTAAGGTCAATAACAATATGGTAAACGTAGTGTTAACATTCAAGATATGTAGCTATTGTTAACAAAAGTTAGCATTTAATTCGATTCATTTAGCAAGACAAAGCAAAAAAACGCTCTGTATGAAGGTTGCCCCCTCTCTCTAAATCTCTCCCCCGATGGGGCGAGAGGTTTTATACATTATTCTCATAGTTCGTGGTATCCCGCTTTATCAGAACATGGAGGATTCCAAACTAAATGCGACAATTATTGTTTCCAGTATGGTATAATTCCCCTGAAATTTATCCGGTGGTTATGGTAACAAAACTGAAAGGAGAGACAATATGGCATATAAGACTATCATCTATAAGGTGGAAGAGGGAATAGCCACAGTTACCTTTAACCGACCACAGAGATTAAACGCTGTTAATCCCGTTATGATGGCTGAGATAACCGATGTCATTCAACAGGTAGGGAAAGATGATAGCTTACGGGTGCTGATACTGACAGGCGCCGGCAGGGGCTTTTGCTCAGGGGGGGATTTCAAGGGCGATGCCGAGAGCCTTGTTACCCGGGAGAGGCAGCCACGGAATGCCAGCGCCTCGGGCCGTCGGGTGCATAATTACACGCGCCCTATCTCACTGGCCCTTCAGAACCTGGAAATCCCCACCATTGCTATGGTCAATGGTGTAGCCGTCGGACAGGGCTTTTCCATGGCGCAGGCCTGCGATATTAGAATCGGGTCGGACCAGGCAAAATTCATGGTTGGATGGACAAACAGGGGCATCGCTCCCGCTTTCGGCGATACATGGTTTTTACCCCGGATTATCGGCCTGGGGCGGGCTTTAGACCTTATCTATACCGCCCGCATGCTCGACGCCGACGAGGCATTCCGTATCGGACTTCTTAATAGATTGATACCGGCTAAAGACCTTGAGGCAGAAACGATGGACTATGCCCGGCGCCTGTCTAAAGGGCCGCCATTAGCCCTCAGGGCAGACAAGCAGCTCACCTACGATGGACTGGGGATGGACCTTTCAGCGGCTTTGAATGCGATAGCCAATGTTCAGGGTTCATTGATTGCCTCGGATGATTGGGGGGAATCTTCCATAGCCTTCCAGGAGAAAAGGCAGCCAATATTCAAGGGTAAGTAAAAGCGAATACAGACCTAACCCCCAGTCCCCTTCCCTACGAGGGAAGGGGAGATAGATTAATCTTGTAGAGACACGGCATACCGTGTCTCTAGCCCATTCCCGTGTGGGAAGGGGTTGTCCGATGATGTCCCGACTAATCGGGACTCATCGGGGCTTTAATCCCATACCAACATATGCCTCCCGACAGTATCAGTGCCAATCTTTATATTCCTGCTCTGATTTACGCTGCCAGGTATCGGCGCTGCCCGGCCTCAGGCCAGGGGTATAGTCGCTGATAACCGGGTCTCGTTTCCGACTGTCCGTGTAGTATGCCCCTTTCCTATCAGGTCTTCCGCGAGTAACACATCCCCCGGTCCCATGCGCCGCTTCGTCCCATCCCCGATGGTTATTTCAAATAATCCAGCGAGTATGATGACATACTGACGCCGAGGCGCATTATGCCAGTCCATAAAATGACCCGGTTCGGCTCGATTGAAGGAGATGCCCACAGCCGCCTGCATGGGAGAGCGCCCCGGCTGCCCCATAGCCACAGTGAGATCTTCGAAGTGGGATTGCCCGTCGGAATCCGTATATATTCTGACAAACATTATTATGTCGCCTCCTCTTAGGTGTATGGGTGATATATTAGCCGAAATTCACCACTTTGGGAAGGAACAATTACCTTTTAGCCGTAGAATAGCGTGTTATTGGTATGACGAGCATCTTTCAGATATGGCAAACGCATTTCACGTTCCAGAACATTCTAGCCCTTGTGAAGCAAGCGCCTTCAAAATACGGCATATATTGCATCAAATGACGAAATGTGCAACCTGTTATGCAGGAATAAAAGAGTTATATAAGTAGCAATTCCAACATATTGACAAAACCCTGATTAGGTTATATATTCAACCAGTGCTCCATTGAACAAATGTTTTTACCACCTTGGGCTTATCTCTTAAGGCTTCCCTCAGGAGGTAACCAATAGAAAACAGACAGGAATTCAACACCGTTGTCCTGGCCGCTCTGCTGCACGATGTAGGCAAGCTGCTACAACGGGGGAGTTTTGGCAGTCTGGATATCAAAGGCCAGCATCCCCAGGTGTCTGCCGATTTTGTGCACGCCTTCTCATCCCTCTTTTCTGCCTCCGCTAATCCAGAGCTACTCAGGACGCTAGTCCAGCATCACCATGAGAGCGCCGCCAATTTCCCACCGTCTTTGCGGGTTGACGGGATCGATGACCCGCACGAAAGGGCACTGGCAACGGTAGTCAGTCAGGCGGACCACTTCTCGGCATCGGAGAGGGGGGAGGGGGCGGAGCAATGGCAAGACTTCAAGTCTACCGCACTGGCCTCGGTTATGGAGCAGGTGCGCATACCTAAAGAGATAGAGATAGAGGAGGATACACGTGTTAACGAAGACAGGCCGGCACCAAGTCTCCATTTCCACGCCCGCCCTCTAAACGGGCCGGGCAACGAGTCGTTTGGAGACGTTTTCCCGGAGAACTTTGATGCATACGAGCCTGGCGAGATGAACAGCCTGCTTAAAGATTTTGGCGACGACTTTAAGCGTTGGTCTGACAGGAAAGAGCCTCCTGTTTTTGAAACGTTGCTGAGCCACTTGCTGCATTTCTTCTACAAGTATGCCTGGTGCATCCCCAGCAATACCCAGGAAGCTATTCCCGATGTGTCCATTTATGATCATCTAAAGACTACGGCGGCCATTGCTGCTTGCTTGTATATATACCATGATGACAAACACAGCCTAACTGAGAAGGCAATAAGGGGTCCTGGCCAAAAACGTTTTTGTTTAGTAGCCGGGGATGTCTCTGGAATTCAGAAATATATCTTCGCCGTTTCCAACATCGGCGCTGGCGGTGTAGCCCGGAAGCTGCGCTCCCGCTCTCTGTTTGTACAACTGGTTACCGAAGTCTGCGCCCACAAGATTCTGAACGCGTTTGGACTGCCCCACACCAATTTCCTGATGTCGGCCGGCGGCAACTTCCATTTACTCGTGCCCAATGTCTCCGGCGCCGCCGCTGTACTGGCCAAGGTCAATCAAGAGATAGACCAGTGGTTCCTTCAAGAGCTAAACGGCGAGTTAGCCCTGAACTTAGCCAGTTTCAACTTTGATGGACCGGGGTTCAGCGCCTCCGATGACACAAACGACGGTTTTGGCGGTGTCTTACGAAATGTAAATGAAAAACTTGCTCAGATGAAACAAAAACGGTTTACCTCCCTATGGGTTAGTGACGGCAAGTGGCAGGAAGAAAGATTTACGGTTAGTCAGGATTTCAAGGGGCAGGAGGCATGTCGCTCCTGCGGAAAGTTTCCCAGGGAAGATAATGAGGACGTATGCACACATTGCAAGCTGGACAGGGAGACAGGAAAAGACCTGCCGAATAGGAACTCCATTGTTTTCTACGCCGGGGAGGGCAAAGGTGAAATCACTTTGCCCTATGGCTCAGCGGCGGTTATTAGCGGCGCCCCCAGGGGAAGCATCCCCCCATACCTCACACTGAAACTGAACTCCTCCGATTTAGGCGGCCTATATGGGTTTGCGGCTCAAAGTAAGTTTATCTCCAATTATGTGCCAGTATGCACAAACGAGATGGCTGAAAAAGCCCGTAAAAGAGGTGTCAAGGATATACCGGATGTTGGACAGCTTGCCACCTTTGGGATCCTGGCCGCGCAGGCCTCTGGACGGCCATACCTGGGTTTCCTGAA
>JACVQG010000248.1 GCA_015661045.1 Dehalococcoidia bacterium
TAGCATTTGTAGCAGTAATGATAATGTTAGCGTTGGTGGTGGCCGGGTTCCTGGTTTACGGGATGTTCCTGGGTGTTGCTCGACTGAGCAGGTTTGTTGCCAATGGATATAAGTGGCTCGTTACCCAGTAGGTGAGATATGGCAATAGCATTCCTGGTTTTACTGATTATTGCCACACTGGTGGTCGCCGGGTTCCTGCTCTATGGGATGTTCCTGGGAATCGCTCGCCTGGGCGCGCTTATTGGTCGAACATATAGTTGGCTAACCGTTCAGGATGAAGCTCCTGAGGAACGGCGAATGCCTCCAATCGGAACGCAAAAGGCGGCTCACCTTCAAGAGACTAAGCCAGCGCCAAAGTGTTGGGAAATCAAAGGATGTCCGCTGGAAACCAGAGCCGCTTGCCCGGCCTTTAATAACCCGGATGTACCCTGCTGGATGGCATGGATGATGACCGATAAGGAACGACGAGTCAAACCTGATTGCCTGGCATGCACTTTGTTCAGCATCCCATCGCTAATGGGACGGGCGTAAGGCGGTAACCGGAGACCCTTTCAGTTCCCGGCGATGCAGTAGTAAAGGAGCGTTCATATGGAAGTAACAAGAAGAAAACTGTTGCAGGGGATGGGATTCCTCGCTGGGGCTATTGTGTTAAGGAATTTGGCGGGTCCCGAGCAGGCGCTGGCGGCGGTGGAAGACTTCCCCGGATACCCGGAACGGTTCGGTATGCTTACCGATACTACGATGTGTGTTGGCTGCCGTTGGTGCGAAGTTGCCTGTGCACAAGCAAACAGCATGCCACCGCCAGCCGCTCTATCGGATAAATCAGTTTTTAATAAGATGCGGCGTCCCTCCGCTGAGGCTTTGACCGTGGTAAACCGTTATACCGATCCGGCGGATACCAAACGTACAGTATTCCGCAAGATGCAATGCATGCACTGCAACGAGCCCGCCTGCGTCCTGCAACGAGCCCGCCTGCGTCTCTGCTTGCCTGGTGGGTGCGCTGGAGAAGACTAAAACGGGGAATGTGGTCTACCACGAGAATAAGTGCATAGGTTGCCGATACTGCATGGTAGCTTGCCCCTTCGGGGCGCTGGGATATGAATACTCCGATGCTTTAAGCCCGGCGGTACGGAAGTGCACTATGTGCTACCAGAAGGTTGTTCAGGAGGGTGGTATCCCGGCCTGCGCCCAGATTTGTCCGACAAAGGCTACCATATTCGGCAAGAGGAGTGACTTGATAGAGGTTGCCCGCGGAAGGATCAGGAGCCAACCCGGTAAATATACCAACCTGGTCTATGGTGAGAATGAAGCAGGAGGCACTAGCTGGCTTTATCTCTCGGCGGTTCCCTTCGACCAAATTGGGTTGCCCATTAACCTTGGTAAAACGCCTATCCCGGAATTGACCAGGGACTGGCTGCTGGCAGTGCCCCTGGTGCTTATTACGTGGCCGCCACTCCTTTTAGGGTTCCGCTCCCTGTTCAGACGGCGGGAGCAAATAGCCGAGGAAGAGGCCAAGAATAGGAAGGTGGTATAATGGCTACCAAAATTCTAAATCCAAGAGGCAGCCCGGGTTCCTGGATGATGAAGAATCTGCTCATGGAAAAGACACCGGCGGATTACATCAAGTCTCTCTTTACCCCATTTAATGCTATCGCTGCCGTTATCCTGCTGACGGGTGGGATAGTAGCCTACCTGCGGTTCACCCGGGGATTAGCCGCCGTAACTAACCTCTCAGATGCTAATCCCTGGGGGTTATGGATTGGTTTCGATGTATTGTGCGGCGTTGCGCTGGCGGCTGGCGGATATGTCCTCGCCTCAGCGGTTTATCTCTTCGGTATGGAGGACTATCGCCCTGTAGTCCGTCCGGCCATACTGACCGGCTTCCTGGGCTATTTCTTCGTGGTGATTGGACTCCTGTTCGACCTGGGGCGTCCCTGGAGGCTGCCTTACCCCATATTCGTTACTGTTGGGGGGGTTGCTTCGGTAATGTTCCTGGTCGCCTGGCACGTGTTCCTATACCTGACTTGCCAGTTTGTGGAATTCTCTCCGGCAATTATGGAATGGTTAGGCTGGAAGAAGCTCAGAGAATGGACAGTGAAACTTACAGTTGGAGCTACTGTTTTCGGCGTAATGCTCTCCACCCTGCACCAATCCGCTCTGGGCGCCCTATTTTTGCTGGCTCCGGCTAAGCTCCATCCGCTATGGTACACGCCCCTTCTCCCCTGGTTCTTCTTCATATCCAGCATCATCGCCGGGATGTCCATGGTCATCATGGAGGGCATGCTTTCCCACCGGATTTTTAATGGGCAGGCCGACTCTGACCATACGTCCCGGTTGGAGAGGATCACCCTGGGCCTCGGGAAGGCTGCTTCTCTGGTTCTATTCCTTTACTTCTGGCTTAAGGTCGTCGGGTTGGTACACGGAAACCATTGGGATCTGCTAAGCACACCACTGGGCAGTTGGTTTCTGGTGGAGATGCTGGGCTTCATCCTGGCGCCCTGCTTCCTGTTCCTCTGGGGAGTTAAAAGCAAGAATGTTGCTCTGGTCCGCTTCACCGCAGTGCTTACGGTTATCGGCATCATTCTCAACCGGCTCAACGTGTCCGTGATAGCCTTTAACTGGGATATTTCTGAACGGTATGTCCCCCGCTGGTCGGAGATAGCCGTAACTATTGCCATTATAACCCTTGGCCTTATAGCCTTCCGCTGGATTGTCAACCGGATGCCCGTGCTGAAGGAACATCCGGAATACCCGGGCGGGCATTAGAAGAAGGAGGAGTGTAATATGCAGACGTTAGTTGAATTTGTCCGGTTCACCAAAGGATGGGAATACCTCACAGCCGTGGCCTTTATTGTCATGTTTCTTAGCTTTTGGTATCTTTTCTCCAGGGAATGGATGCTGAAGGTTGAGAAGCCGATTCCGAGAATAACATCGGTTCCCCTCCGCCGGCCTTTAATAACCTTTAGGCGTGGGGGGCAATTCGTAAGCTCCGGCACCTTCCTGAATCTAAAGTCCTGGGAGTTTGTAGTAATACCCCGGCCATTTGGATATCTCCCCGGCACTGAGGAGTCTCGATACATCGGGGTTCGGCCTGGTCTGGCAATAGTGCTGGGGCCGCTCCTGGGATTACTATTTGTTATCATGTTGCCACTGGTGGGTATCGGGATGATAGTAGTCAGCCTCAGCCTGCGGTTATACCGTCAGTTAGTAGGGGCGGCAAAGGTTGCGAGAAGCAAACGCGGTAACAGCACAGCCCCGTATCACCGCCGGTAGGGTTTTGGGTGCGGTGAGTTTGTAGAGTCTATTGAGTTTGTAGAGTTCGTTGGGTTTGTGGGGTTACAGTGGAACGAAGGCGAGAAATCCCCCTACGCCCCCTTTGCGTAAAGGGGGTGGGGGTGTCTCCCTCTCTCTAGCTCTCTCCCGCAAGGGGCGAGAGGACTTTGCCCCTTCCCGTGTCGGGAAGGGGTTGGGGGTTAGGTGGTTGGGCTGCGGGGATTATCCCAATTTAAACTTAAGGGCTGCCTGGCGGAAGCCGGCTATGGAACCCTTTATTGTGTGCTCATCAACACAGTATGATATTCTGAAATATCCCGGTGAGCCAAAGCCCCGGCCCGGAACAGTCAATACCTGCCATTGCTGTAACTCCCGCACAAAAGCCACATCATCCTCTATCGGCGATTTGGGGAACATATAAAATGCCCCCTGGGGTTTAACTAACGAATATCCCATGCCTGTAAGGGTTTCATATAGAAAATTCCGCTTCTGCTCGTATTCGGCTACCGGTACTGTTACTCCCTGTAGCCGGCCTACAATAAGTTGCATCAAGGCCGGCGCATTTACAAACCCCAGAGTCCGGTTGCAGTAAATCAGGCCGTCTATCAGATCCTTTTTCTGAGAATATTGCGGATTTACAGCTATGTAGCCGATGCGTTCTCCGGGCAGCGCTAAATCTTTGGAGTGAGAGGTTACGATAATACTCTGCGGGTGATGGCAAAGGGGGGAAGAATATTTCAGGCCATCGAAAATTATCTTTCGATACGGTTCATCGCTGATAAGCGAAATCTGTGTTCCAAGTTGTTTTTCTTTGATGCTCAATAAAGCGCCTAGCTGTTTTAAGAAAGCCTCGCTATACACCACGCCGGTGGGATTATTCGGCGAATTTATGAGAATGGCCTTTGTTTTAGGGCTAATAATAGCATCGAGGGCATCGAGCCGGGGAATAAATTGTTCATCCGATGGGACAATCT
>JACVQG010000249.1:0-318 GCA_015661045.1 Dehalococcoidia bacterium
CTCTTTCATGAATTTCCGCCCGGCAGAACTTGTTCATTATGTGCGGAATATTGAGGAATAACCACAATACCCGTATCAGACGGTCTTGCCAATTCATGTAAAGAATAAACTCTCCTTCTCCCTAAAATAAATGGGTTAAGAGGGAGCTAAGGAAGCTTTGTGCAATTCAGGTTCACCAACTGAACGAGACTGGGTTAATTTCCCCGGTCTCGTTCTTGTTTTTTATATCTGAGTCTTGCAGCTACAGGTGAAGGTTGATATAATGTTTGCTGGTAATGAGTTGTATCCTGTAGTTCAATTGCCCCGTTGTGTAGTGGT
>JACVQG010000249.1:369-3733 GCA_015661045.1 Dehalococcoidia bacterium
A
This sequence comes from Dehalococcoidia bacterium, assembly GCA_015661045.1. GTDB lineage: Bacteria > Chloroflexota > Dehalococcoidia > JACVQG01 > JACVQG01 > JACVQG01. Next base: position 371 of record JACVQG010000249.1, read on the forward strand.
ACCTCTTTAAATTAGAATACTCCCCGATAGCTCAACGGTAGAGCGCGCGGCTGTTAACCGCTAGGTTCGAGGTTCGAATCCTCGTCGGGGAGCCAATTATTAACTTAACGGAAGAGTCCCGATTCATCGGGGTCGGGGATCCACTTACTTGAAATGCCTTTCTTTGTTTAAATCTTACGGAACAGTGAAGGCCGGTTCTATATCGGACAGACCTCACCTCCTGTTGCTTCAACACCACAATGGTGGCAAAGTCTTCTGGTCTAAGAGCTGCAATCCTTGGGGAAAATAACTAAGGGGCACGCCGCTTACCAGTTCTTAAACTTTCAGCAGGTGCCCCTTTTTTTTAATCACTCGATTGGATGTACTAAGGTCTTTTAAGGACCCCCTCGGCTTTTAGCTTCTCAGCTATCTCCTGTCGTAAAAGTTTTTTATCCACTTTGGCTACATCAGGTAATAGCGGAAGCTTTTCCCTGATCTCCAGTCTCTCAGGTAACTTATAAGAAGCGATATGTTTGGAACGGAGGAAACTCACAACTTCGTCAAAAGTTATACTTTGTCCTGGTTTCGGGACAATATAAGCGCATGTCTTTTCACCTAACACGTCGTCCGGCATGGCTACAATAGCGCAATCCTTTACCTTGGGGTGGGTTACCAGCATGGTCTCAAGCTCAATAGGATATACATTCTGGCCGCCCCGCAAGATCATATCCTTTATACGGCCTACAATTATCAGGTTGCCTTTTTCATCAAATTTAGCCCAGTCACCGGTATGATACCAGCCATCAGCAGTCCATGCCTGCCGGGTTGCCTCGAGGTCTTTGTAGTACCCTGAGGAGGAATGAGGGCCTCCACCAACGAGTTCTCCTACCTCTCCACGGGGTAATTCTTTGCCCTGAGAATCCACTATTTTTAAGATTCCTCCCGGCATAGGCTTGCCTACCGTAAGAAGCCTTTCCTCTGTAGTCTCGTCAGCAGTATGCATAGGGCCTACCCCCATATCTACCGCCCCAAAGCCGTGAAGAACTGTGCAGCCAAATTTCTTCTGCACATCCATAGCCATAGAGTAGGTCCACGGTGCAGCGCCGGCGAATACCAATCTGAGGGAGCTTAAGTTGTATTTACCGAAATTGGGGTGTTGCACCATCATTATCGTTATAGCTGGAACTGTGCCGATTACCGTAACTTTTTCCCGTTCGATTAGTTTTAAAGCCTCCTCGGCATCAAAAGACTCCAGTATAGCAATTTTACATGCAAAGATGGGCGCCATCAGGTACACCATAGCGCTTGGGCCGGTGCCTACCGGCGACAAACTGGCGAAGATATCCTCTTTTGATAGCTTCCATCGTTCAGCGGTCTGGCCCATGAAATTGAGCCGGCCGCCTATAGGTTGCTCTACGAATTTAGGGAAACCGGTAGAGCCACTGGTAAGAAAAAGCATAACCTCATCGGGTTTATGTTTCTCACGCGATAAATAATCTGCGGGATATTTCTTTTCAATAGGTGTCTCCACCATCTTTCGAATAGAGGTTACCCCTGGAGGCACGTTCTCTCCGGCAACCAGCACATGGCGCAGGGTAGGCAGTTTTGGCCGCAATTCCTGGATCATCTGATAATAGTCCCTGCCTTCATATATCGTAGGAACAACAATACCTACAGCCTCTGATTTATGGAACGTATGCTCCAGTTCAGCGTGACGCCAGTTCCTCAGGGCGATGAGGGAGAGTATGCCGGCTTTTTCACAGGCTACCCGCAGCATGTAAGATTCCACCCAGTTGGGTAGCTGAATGACTAAAAGGTCATCCCGTTTAAAGCCCATATCACGTAGTCCGAGGGCTAATCGGTCAATCCATACTTTAGCCTGGGACCAGGTGAGGCGGGTGCGGGCGTCAACGATTGCCTCCCTGTCCGGGTATAACTTTGCATTGCGGTCCCAGAGGTCAGCGTAGGTTACATCGCCCCAGAAGGGACGGTATTCCTTAAGCATCTCAGGTGTGTGTCGAGAAGGTTTAGCCATTGTACCTTTTCCTAACTCCTTATTGAATTATCTCTTTAGCAGGTTTAGCAGATAAGTCTCTTTTAACTTTAGAACGGCGTGCGATGAAGACCCTGGTCTGAGTTACCAGCGGTAATGCCATAAGCGCAAATCCGGCCAGGTCAGTTTGCCAGCCGGGGGTCATCAGCAATACAGCTCCAACACCCAGGAGAATTCGCTCCCACCACTTTGCATTGGTGAACAGGTAACCGATGATAGCAGCCGCCAGGGCAATGGTACCTAATATCCCGGTGATTGCAGCCTCAGTGATTTCTCCCACACTGCCTATCATAAGCAAGGAAGGATGGTACACGAAAAGAAATGGAACGATGTAGCCTGCTGCAGCTAAACGTGTGGCATGCCATCCCGTTTTCCAATAATCAGCCCCACCCACCGCAGCGGCGGCGTAAGCCGCCAGACCGACCGGAGGGGTTAATAGTGATATCATCCCGTAGTAGAAGACAAACATGTGAGCGGCTATGGGAACTACGCCCATCTTGACCAGAGCCGGGGCAATGAACATAGCCAGTACTACATATACCAATAGCGTTGAAGACCCCATGCCCATAATCAATGCGGCAATGGCTGTAAGAATTAACAAAACAACTAAGCTACCACCCGCGGCCGTGGTAAGGCCCGTAGATAAAGTAACACCCAACCCAGTCAGTGTGACAGCGCTTATAAGGATGCCTATTACTCCGGCTGTGGCGCCAAGCTGGGCGACAGAATGGGCGCTTTTTTCCAGGGAATCATATATCTGCCGGGGTCCCAGTCTTGTATCTTTTCTAAAATAGGTGACACCGATTAAAGCAAGTAAAGAAAAAAGTGCGGACTTTTCTGCACTCCACTGCAGCACACCGATGAAGACGATGAGTATTATGACAGGCAATGAGAACTGCCAACCGTCTTTCAGTGTCTTCCATAAAGATGGTATCTCTACTTTAGGCAGTCCCTTAAGGCCGGTTTTAGCGGCTTCAAAATCTATCATAAAATAGAGGGCTACATAATAGAGCACAGCCGGCAGGACAGCGGCCAGAGCTACTCCCCAATAAGGCATGCCCAGTATGTCAGCCATCAGGAAGGCAGCCGTGCCCATAACCGGGGGCATAATCTGTCCGCCGTTGGAAGCCGCTGCCTCTATGGCTGAAGCTACCTCGGGTTTGTAGCCAGTTTTTTTCATCATTGGGATTGTGATCCCGCCATCTACCACCACGTTGGCAACAGCCGAACCGGAAACAGTTCCGAACAAGCTGGAGGAGAATACCGCTACCTTGCCCGGACCGCCACGGAAACGCCCGACGATAGATAGACCTAGTTTGAAGAAGAATTCG
>JACVQG010000022.1 GCA_015661045.1 Dehalococcoidia bacterium
ATTCCATTCTGTCCTCCTGGTTACTGAAACTTAATCGAACCTGGACTTGACACGGGGGTATTATAGACGAAAGTTGCACCAGAAACAATTGTCCGGCACATTGACCAGTTATCCTATCAGGTAGTAGAATCATCTTACATGATAAGGGGAAAAGAAATGCTTAACGGAGTAGATAAAGATGGGCCAGCGCCTTGAGCTAGTATTACTGCTTGAAACTGGTGGCCGCACTGGGGGCGCCGGAAGAAGTGAGTATCAAGCAGATACCGAAGGAGCTACAAGCACCCGGATACTTGAGAACAACCTCCAATGTGGGGGCTGGTGAATGATCCTCGTAAAGTCAAAGAACGGTGTTCCTATACGACTGACACAGGAACGGTGGGGTCACATCGCTAGGAGACATCCGGAAATGGAAAACCAGCGTGAGAAGGTTTTGGAGACCTTAAGTGCCCCTGACATGGTACAGCAGGGTGACCTGGATACTCTAATAGCAGTAAAGTTATATACTGAAACCCCGCTGTCAGAAAAGTATTTAATTGCGGTTTACCGGGAAACCAGTGAAGCGGATGGATTTGTACTGACAGCTTACTTTACAAATACGCCATCCGAGAGGAGAAAAGTATTGTGGAAACGTTAAATATTCTGGAGAAAAAGGAGGAAATCAACTGGGAATACGACAAAGAGGCTGATGTACTCTATATAAGCATCGGCGAACCCGGGAAAGCTGTAGGGTTGGATGTCGGTGAGGGGGTTATAGTGCGTTATGACGAAAAAAAACGGGATGTAGTCGGCCTGACTATTATAGGGGTAAAACAAAGGAGTCTCATGGCATTGATGGGAGAAACACGGAAAAGCTCTTAGCCTATGAATGTCAATAATCTAAGGTAGTATAGTCAATAAGTTCTAGCACTGAAATTTTGTACTCAATTTCGTTCAAACGGAGGTAATTTTGAAAGCTCGAACTGGTTGTCTTATTGGTATTGGCGTTGTTATCCTCTTCATCCTGATAGTCGGTGGGATTTTCTGGGGAAATTACAATTCGCTGGTCACCAAATCACAGTCCATAGACGCCCAATGGGCCCAGGTAGAAACCCAATATCAGCGCCGCTATGATCTCATTCCTAACCTGGTCAACTCAGTAAAGGGTATCATGGCACAGGAACAAGCAGTTTTCAGCCAGATTGCCGAAGCCCGGACCAAATATGCCGGAGCTAAAACTACAGATGAGAAAGCTATCGCCAGTACTGGTATGGACTCTGCGATAGCACGTTTGCTGGTGATTATGGAGAACTACCCACAGTTACGGTCTGTAGAAACCGTAACCCAGTTGATGGATGAGCTTTCCGGCACCGAAAACCGCATCAGCGTCGAGCGAAGGCGGTACAATACTGTCGTACAGGAATACAACACCAGCATAAAAAAAGTGCCTACGAATCTCATAGCGTCTATGTTTAATTTTAATGAAAAGGAATACTTTAAATCAGTATCAGGGGCTGACCAGGTACCTAAAGTAGATTTTAAATGAAACAAGCTTTTCCGGCTTTTATTTTAGTTTGTATCCTTTTCGGTCTTATAACCGGCCCTGCTTTAGCTCAAAGCTTCCCACGCCCATTAGGTTGGGTCAGTGATTTTGCCGGTATACTTTCCGCCGATACCATATCACAACTGGAAAACCGTCTCTCTATACTGGAAAAAGATACTTCAGCCGAAGTGGCGGTAGTTACCGTCAATGACCTTGATAGCTACAGCATCGAAGGATACGCCGCCGAGCTTTTCGTGGATTGGAACATCGGCAAAAAAGGTAAAGATAACGGCGTGCTTTTTATCATATCGCCAAAAACTTCCGACATTCGAATAGAAGTCGGTTACGGTCTGGAGCCGGTTATCACCGACGGCCGGGCCGGGCGAATACTCGATAAAGAAGTAATACCTTATTTAAAACGGGGCGATTTCGATAGGGGAATAGAAGCCGGGGTGCTGGCAATTGAAGGCTATATTCGGGACGGAACTCCTCCCTCAGTCGTAGAAGAAAACCCTGTCCAAAGTATTCTCAGCGGATTCAAACTTCCGTTTTACATTCTCGTTATACTCGGATTTATCAGCATATATATGTTAGGTTTTATGGCAAGAACCAAGAGCATCTGGTTAGGAGGAATCTGGGGCATAATAGTTGGCCTGGTGTTAGGATTTGGCTTTGGCACAGTGTTATGGTTAATTTTACTACCCCTGGGGTTAGGCTTTTTCGGATTACTCTTCGATATAGCCCTCTCAAGCAACTATCGCGGGAGAAGCAACAACGGCCAACCTACCGGTTGGTTTCCCAGTGGAGGCGGTTTCAGAGGGTCGGGAGGGGGTTTCGGGGGATTCGGTGGGGGTAGTTCGGGTGGCGGCGGCGCCAGCAGGAAATGGTAACCTTCGTATGCAAGCATGGGTTCCTCCATATTCGGTCAGAGCGCCGGTCAATATGACCTTCCGAAGACGTGCCGTATGTTGAGACGCATGTTCAAACTGGAATTCAAACCGGCGGACTTGAAAAAGCCTACTGTTGTTATCTTAATCTTATCTAACCTGGTGCCTTTATACGGCGTCCTGTTCCTCGATTGGGAGGTCTTCCCCATCTTGCTGCTATTCTGGACAGAAAATATCATCATCGGAGTTTTCAACATTTTTAAAATGGCTATATGTTCCCCTGCCAGCCCTGGACAGTGGGCAGCAAAGCTATTTTTAGTTCCCTTCTTCTCTGTCCACTATGGAATCTTTACGCTGGTGCACGGATTGTTTATTTACACGTTGTTCGGAGGATTAATTATCAAGGAGACGGAAATTCCTGACCTGACCTTACTCCGGCAAATCACCGGAGGTTATAGTTTTACATTGGGATTTCTGTCTTTGTTTTTAAGCCATGGTATCTCATTTGTAATCAACTATATCCACAAAGGGAAATACAAACAAGCCAATCTAAACAACCTTATGTGGCAGCCTTATGGGCGGGTAGTAATATTGCACCTTACCATTATCTTTGGCGGAATGTTGGTATCAGCCCTTGGGTCGCCAACCGGGGGACTGATATTACTGGTAGTGCTGAAGATGGCAATTGACGCCCTGTCCCACCTTAAGTTGCATGCCGGAAATAGTCCCAATGTCCCCAAATCCGGTTTAGCAACGGGCTAACTGCCCCACCCGTATTTTGGATCTCTAACCCTTTTACTAGCAATCTAAAGATGTTTTGGACGATTATAAACAAGGTTAACATATTGATTGACTACCTATGGTAATTGCTGTAAACTAGCGCCGTATCTGGGGTTAATACGTCCAAAATAACTTGAGAGGAAAGGACTTATGCCAACTGAAATAGCTCAGCCAACCCGGCGCTCGAAGCTGGTCAGCGTGGAGGAGGCTGTTAAAGTCATCCACGATGATATGTATATAGCAATTGCGGGACATCTCTTTTCCAACAAACCCAGCCATCTAGTCAGACAAATAGCCAAAAAGCGGGTAAAAAACCTTACAGTGTCCACCTCACCTTATGCCTCTTACGATATTGACCTGTTGATAGGCGCTGGCTGCATTAAAAAGACTATCTGCGGCAATGTAGGCTTCGAATACATGGGTCTGGCTCCCAACTACCGTAACGTCTGCCAGAAGGGACTTATCGAAGCAGCGCTGGGTGATGAGGCTACAATTATCGGGGCATATATGGCCTCGGTAGAGGGTATCCCTTACCATCCTATTACTTCGATTAGAGGCAGTGATGTCCTCAAGATGACTACCCTGGCTAAAGAATATATTGGCCCTTACGGAGATAAACTTATCGCTGTAAAAGCCCTTTCTCCTGAGATCTGCATCATCCACGCCCAGGAGAGCGATGAATATGGCAACATAAGATTCAAAGGCCCTATCTATTTCGATATTATCATGGCTAAAGCCTCTAAAAAGATTATTGTAAGTGTGGATGAGCTAGTGAGCAATCAGAAGGTCCGCTCCGAGCCGTGGAGGACCAGTATACCCGGCTTCAAGGTGGATATGGTAGTGCATCTCCCGTATGGGGCCCACCCCTGCCTGAGCACCGGCCTCTACGACCATGACGAGGAGCATATCAAAGATTACATTAACCGGGGCAGGCAGAGCCTGAGTGGTGGAAACACAAGCCCTTATCAGGAATATCTGCGGAAATATGTTGACGAGCCGGTGGACATATACGATTACATTGAAAGAGCAGGGGGCTTCAAGCACATGCAAACCCTGAGGAGGCTGCCGTGACCACTCAACAAGTTAGAAAAGACTCGGATAAAGGCTATACGTGGGCAGAGCAGATGGTGGTAGTGCTGGCGCGGGAACTCAGGAGCGACGATGTGGTAATTGTGGGCGGCGCCCGCCACGACATCCCCTTTGGAGCCGCCATGCTGGCCAAGATGCTATATGTACCGGACATGACCCTTTTGACCACCGGGCAATTTGTAAATCCCCCAATGCTTCCTCTGGAATACAGCGGCCACACTACCGTTCTGTTCAGCAAAGAGGCTGATGCTCTGTTCGGTGGATATGAAGTCTTCGAAATATCAGAAACAGGACTCAGTGTGTTCTTCTATGGCGGTTTGCAGATTGATAAATACGGCAACTCCAACATGCATTTTATCGGCGACCCGAAAAATCCGACCGTTCGCGGCCCGGGGTTGGTCAACATCTCGTTCTCGGTAACCGCCGGCAGGACTTATCTCTTCCCGGTATGGCATAACAAACGGACTTTTGTGGATAAGGTAGATTTTGTATCGGCGGTAGGCCACCTTCAGGGGGGCGACAGCCGGAAGAATGCCGGTATCGAGACCGGTGGGCCTGTCCTCTGTGTTTCACCTCTGGGTGTATTCGATTTCGAGGAAAAGACCAAACATATGCGGGTGAAGTCTATCCACGAGTGGGTTACCCGCGAAGATATAATTGAAAATACCGGTTTTGAGCCGAGGTGGCCTAAAAAAGTGGCCGTTACTAAGCCGCCTACAAAGGACGAGCTGGAATTGTTGCACACCAGGATTGACCCGCATGGCATTTTCAAAGGGCTTTCAGGGAGGCTATAAGCCATCAAAACGTCTTTTCCAGGTAGAATAATGCTCCAATGAAGCCAATTAGTTTGTCCAGTCATGCACGTTTACAGATACTGTTGCGGGGCGCTGAGGAGTCCGAGGAGGTACACGCTATATGAAAATACAATATGATGCAAAGGTAGATGCCCTGTACATCGAATTCCGCCCTTTATCCCCGGGTACCGCTGAAAACCGCACTTTGAGTGAAGATGTCATAGCTAACTATGGGCCAGATGGAAAGATAGCCGGCCTGGAGATACTCGATGCAAGCGTGCTTCTTGGTGAAGAAATAAAACGACTCGTAGTTGAAGTTACCCCTGCTTTGAGTGGCAAGACCAATTGAACGAACACCATCATGGAAACACTTGAAACCTAACTGCAGGAGATGATAAATGGAAATAACAACCGCAATACAGGTCCCTTGCGTATATTTCCCCAAGCGCGGGCCGGACAACACAGAGGAAGTTTTGAATCTCGCGAAAAAGCGGGCTGAAGAACTGGGTATCAAGACTATAGTTATAGCTACAACAAAGGGCGATACCGCTCTGAAGGCTGCCCGTTTATTTAAGGGATACCGTGTGGTTGCCGTCACTCACGCTCACGGTTTTAGGACCCCTGATAACCAGGAAGTCCCCGACGAGACTCTGGCTGCCATACGGGAGGCTGGTGGTATTGTCTTTACCGGCACCCATATCTTTGCCGCTACAGGCAGGGCAGTACGGAAGAAATTTCAGACGTACGAAATCGAGGATATCATCGCCAGCACCTTGAGGGTAATGGGAGACGGTATGAAAGTGGTGTGCGAAATTGCCATGATGGCTGCCGATGCCGGCCTGGTGCGAACTGACGAGGATATCATATCCATCGCTGGTTCCGGGAGGGGCGCAGATACTGCAGTGGTTATTAAGCCGGTAAACGTTCAGAACTTCTTCGACCTCAGGGTTAAAGAACTATTATGCAAACCCCGGTTTTAGATTAAAAAAGGGTTAAATAATATGAACTTCGATGATTTACTTCGCCTGGCAGTAACCGAGGGCGCCTCCGACCTGCACATCACCTCGGGTAGCCATCCCATGCTGAGGAGCAACGGAACATTATACCCTATCTCCGGCCAGCCGGTTCTTAAACCCGGTGACGTCGAGGAGTCGCTGCGCAACCTTCTGGACAAGACCCGTTGGGAGATTTTTCAACGTGACCGGGAATTGGACTTCAGCTATGCAATCCCCGGCCTGTCCAGGGTAAGGATAAATGCCAGCTTTGAGCGGGGAAATATCAGCCTGTCCTGCCGACTGCTGCCTTTTAAAATCCTCTCCATGGATGAACTCGGGTTACCCCGATTATGCAAAGAGCTGGTTGCCAAACCCCGTGGAATGATCCTGGTAACCGGCCCAACGGGCACTGGCAAGTCCACAACATTGGCTGCAATGATTAATTACATGAACGAAAATCTCAACAAACGGATTATTACCATCGAAGACCCAATCGAATTCGTCTATGAAAACAAAAAGAGCATTATTATGCAGCGGGAGTTAGGCACCGATACCCTTTCTTTCCAAGCTGCCCTGAAGCATGTACTTCGACAGGACCCCAATGTCATACTGATAGGCGAGTTACGGGACATGGACACTATTTCGGTGGCGCTCACTGCTGCTGAAACCGGCCATCTTGTTCTGAGTACCCTCCATACCGTAAACGCCGCTCAAACAGTGGACAGGATTGTGGATGTCTTCCCTGCATCCAACCAGCAGCAAATACGGCTCCAGCTATCTTTGGTCTTAGAGGGTGTAATCTCGCAAGTACTATTACCCAGAGCCGATGGGAAGGGAAGAATTGCAGCCTTTGAGATAATGGTGGCTAATTATGCTATTAGAAACCTTATCCGTGAAGGCAAGTCGTTCCAGATACCCAATTTTATTCAGATGGGCAGGCAGCAGGGTATGCAGACCCTCGACCAGGCCTTGGAAGAGCTGGTCAAGGCAAAGATAATAACCCATCAAACAGCGCTAAGCAAAGCCATCCACGCCGAAGAGTTAGCCCAGGCTTTGAAAAAATCGGGCTTAGATTGACAGACAAGCCCTGACACTGTATACTTCCCCCAATTCCAGTCTATTCAAGATGGATTTTCTGAACCTCTAAGATTTAGGTTAGATTTTTACCCTACAATTTTAAGTATTACCTGTTCATTATCCAAAAAACATAGCCTTGAAATTCGTTCGGAGGTAAAAGTGGAAAGGCAATTAGAGCGGCGAAAAGAGCCCGAACCGGTTGAGATGAGCCGGCAGACCGAAGAGCAGTGGGCAAGACGGGAAGAGGAAAAGAAACGGCTGGCCTCCCTGCCCCATGTCATCCAGCACGACGATATCCCCTGGGTTCAAATGTCTCAGGCTTTCTATAAAGGCTTTACCGGAGTGGGAATAAAAGGGCGTCTTACCCGACTGCCCCTTTTCTCTATGACGCTCTCCGCCCAAATCCTTAACCCCGGAAGCAAATCAGGCAAGCACCGTCACTTCAATGAGGCAATTCTCTATATAGTTGAAGGTGAAGGTTATAGTATCCATGACGACATAAAACACACCTGCGAAGCCGGTGATATTGTCTGTGTGCCCACATATACCATTCACCAGCATTTCAATGCCAGCTCATCTAAAGAGGTCAAGGTCTTTTTTTCCACGCCAAGCCCCGTCTTCGAACTGGCTGGCCTGTCGTATCACGAGCAAATAGAGATGCACCCTAAATACCGCATCCCGGAGGGCGTTACCCCCCTGCAAAATGATAAAGGCCAGTTCATCGGATACAGGGATAAGGATGGCAAAGAATACAGGTTAGCCGAGGTGGATACGCAGTCCCAGTCATTGTTCCAGGGAAGAAGGGGCGTTGACGCTCCGGTTGTCATTAAAAATACTTATGATCATTATCTCAGTGAGCTAGTTGAGGAGAGCCGATGGCACCGCTCTCTACTCCATGTAGTCAAGCAAAAGGAGCGCCCCTGGGAGGACACCCGCATGGGCCGTATGAAATATCTGGCCCACTGGCCGACAATACCATCCGGCCTGCGTCTTTTCGATAGTTTCATCCAGGAGATACCCCCTGGCGGCCGTTCCGGAAAGCACCGGCATGTCAGCGAAGAGGTCCATTTTATTCTTGAGGGCAAGGGTTACGATATCCACGATGGCGCCAGGTGGGACTGGCAAAAAGAAAGTATAGTTTGTATTCCAGTCAACACAACCCACCAGCATTTCAATACCGACCCCAACCGTCCAGCCCGGTTTCTAAGCTTTCAGTCCCGCTTTTATCACTACCTGGGACATGGTGGCATCGAACACATGGAGGATGCACCGAAATAGAGGTGGGAAGTGAGAAGTGAGAAGTGGGGAACGTAGGGGCGAACCGATGTGTTCGCCTGTTAAAACCGTAGGGGCAGACCCCAGTGTCTGCCCTTTAGATTAAAGAAAGAGAGAGTTAATGGAAAAGCAACAGGAACGGCGGCGTGAAGCAGAGCCGATAATATTCGAAAGGGACACCGAAGAGACCTGGTTACGGCTACAGGAGGACCGGGAAAAAAGGGCAGCTCTATCCCATGTAGCCAAAGATAAGGATGTGCCCTGGAAACAGAACTCCCAGGCCTACAGAAAACGTTACGTCCAATCTGGACCTAAATACCGTTACACTATGGGGCCTATTGGCAGTATGACAGTATCCAAACAGATGCTACCGCCAATGGGTAAGGGCGGCAAACACCGTCACTATAACGAAGCTCTGCTGTATGTCATCGAGGGTGAGGGTTTTGAAACCCATGATGGTATAAAATATCCCTTCGAGACAGGAGACCTGGTCTGTGTGCCGACCTACTGTATCCACCAGCATTTCAATGCCTCCAGCAACTGGGTATCGGTCTTTTATTGCACACCGGCGGATTTCTTCGACCTCCTGGGTATTCAATCTACCGAGCAAATAGAGATGCACCCTAATTATCAGGTCCCGGAAACTGCTCAGATTATTCGTGGCACCCAGGGGCAGGTTATCGGTTATAAGGAAGCTTCCGGGTTGGAAATCAGGTTTGGCCTTGATGAAAATAAACAAATGTTGATGGATTCTAAAAAGGCCACTCAATTCCAGGGAGAGTCCAAAAATAACTACGATTTCTATATGCGCACCCTCTCGGACCAGACCAAATGGCGTCAAAATGCCATCCGTATTATTAAAAGTAAGGAGCGGCCCTGGGAAGAAACCAGAATGGGACGTATAAAATACCTGTCCCATCCTAATATCTCTACCGGCCTCCTCCTTTTCGATTCGTTCCTACAGGAAATTCCACCCGGGGGCGCTTCAGGTAAACACCGCCATGTCAGCGAAGAGGTCCATTATATTCTGGAAGGCCGTGGTTATGATATCCACGATGGAAAACAGTGGGATTGGGATACTAACGATGTAGTGTTCATTCCGGTGAATACTGTTCATCAACATTTTAATGCGGACCCCAAAAAACCAGCCAGATTTATCTCAGTTCAGTCGCGCCTGTATCATTACTGCGGCCACGGTGGGTTTGAACACATGGAGGACGCACCGAAATAGAATCGTAGGGGCACGAAGCATCGTGCCCGTACCATCGGGACAGAGAAAGAGGGAGGATATGTAATGAACAAATACCTGATATTGGTGATCTCGTTTTTAATAGCATTGTCATTTGTTTCCAGTGCCTGCACGCCACAAGCTCAACCAACAAGCCCTCCGGCTCCGGCCTCAAAAGCTGCCACTCCTGTATCCGTTCCCACATCCAACCCCTCACTTCCAACTGCTCAAGATGCCGCTTGGCAAAAGGTAGTGGAAGCGGCTCAAAAAGAAGGCAAGCTGGTATTGTACAGCTTCAGTTTCACAGGCGATATGGGTGTTCAATTAGCCGCCGCATTTAAACAAAAATATGGCATCTCTCTGGACATTGTAACCGGCCCGGGCGCCCAGATGATTGAACGGATAAAAGTTGAACAGCGAACAAAGCAGATTATGGCCGATATTATGGAGGGTTCCAATATAAATGCCAGTCTGGCGCAACAGGATGGCCTCTCGGAGAACTATGGCGAATTGCCGGT
>JACVQG010000250.1 GCA_015661045.1 Dehalococcoidia bacterium
CTGGAGTCTGCACATGGCTGGCCTTTGCGGCTGGTAGTGCCACCCAAATATGCTTATAAAAGCGCCAAGTGGGTACGTAAGTTCCGCTTTACTAAGACGCAGGAAATCGGCTACTGGGAGGCGCGGGGTTACAGTAATACCGCCGACCCGTGGACAGAGGATAGGTATGGCCTGCAAACATAGCCTTAATATCGCTTTACATCATCTCTATGATAAAATATAATCACACTGTCTAATTGGGGAGGCATAAAATGGCTATATTACCTCTTCGCTATCATCCCGACCCGGTCCTGCACCGGAAAGCGAAACGGGTAAACAATATAGATGGTCCTGTTCAAAAGCTAATAGATGATATGATTGAGACGATGCATGATGCTTCCGGAGTTGGCCTGGCCGCTCCCCAGATAGGTATTTCGTTGAGGTTGGCAGTTATCGAGATACCCCCTCCTGACTCTATCGGACCAATTGTTTTAATTAATCCTGAAATCGTAAGCCGTACCGGGGAACGCGAGGTAGAAGAGGGGTGCCTAAGCTTACCAGGCTTCCGGGGTAACATTAAGCGTTCGGTTAATGTTGTCGTAAAAGCGAAAGACAGGTATGGCAAGGAATTTAAAGTTAAATCCGATGGACTTCTGGCTGAGGCATTAGAACATGAGTTGGACCACCTGAACGGGATACTATATATCGACCATATGAAGGAAGGGGAAACTCCCCATAAAATAGAACCAGTCGAAGACTCACGGGACGGAGAGGAGGACTAGTAGCTATGGTTCGACGGCTTTTTCGCAGCCGGACTCAAAAGGTGGCGGCGGGGGTATGTGGTGGGCTTGGTGAGTATTTCAACATAGACCCAGCTTTGGTCAGGGTGGTTTTTGTTATGCTCTCATTTATTAACGGGTTGGGTATTATAGCTTATGTTGCCATGTGGCTGGTGTTTCCAAAGGCAGTACCACAGGAGGAACACAGCGAGAAAGAAGGCATTCAGAGTGTATCGGGGTCGGTGGAAAAAGAGGAGCCTTTGTTCCGCCCCCGCCCCCAACGGGCTTACTGGCTGGGATTAATACTTATTGTGCTTGGCTTGTTGTGGCTTCTTAAAAATGTTAATGAATTCTTTGTCGAAAACTTCCTTCAGCCGCTTTTACAGCCTACGTTTTTGTGGGAGAAGGTGTTTTCAACCGTGTGGCCGATTTTATTGGTAGCCGGTGGTATAATAGTCCTGATAATGAAACCCAAAAAGTAAGGGACGCGGATATATGCCGGGAAAAATAACCTTATCGCTGGTATTGATCGCATTGGGAGTATTAGTCCTTCTGCGAAACATAGGTCAGGTTTCCGAGGGATGGTGGCATACCGCTGTTAAACTATGGCCTTTGATATTAGTTTTTATCGGAGTGGAAGTAATGCTAACCCGGCGCAAAGGTGGAGGCGGGGGCGGTAAAAGCAAAAGGGACAAAGATTAATTAAACGCCAAATCCGAAATTTTGAATAAACTCAAGTAAAATTTCTCAAATATCTTTGCATTTTCAACTCTGGATCCGCAATCTTGTATTGTGATATATTTGGGGATTTAGTATTGTACCTCGCTCAATTACAATGACAATCATCCTCCACATGAAAGAAAAAAACGACACATCTATCTCCGAGACATCGTCTGCTGTTATCGCAACCCCCCTGGAGCTTCTGGTTAAACTCAAATACTTCATGAAAACCAGAGGCATAAAAGGGTTCGTGGTAGGGGGATACGTACGCGATAAACTGCTGGGCCGGGACACGGCGGATATTGACATCGCAATAGAGGCCCCGGCTTTAAAGATAGCAAGGGAATTCGCTCGGGTAGCCGGGGGAAGATTTATTGGCCTGGACGAAGCCAATGCTATAGCCAGAGTAGTCCTTCTACCCAGCCATGAGATTATAGACTTCTCCACCCTCAGGGGCAGTCTCGAGAATGATTTGCTATGCCGTGATTTCACTATCAATGCTATGGCTATTAACCTTGACACCATATCCCCGGATTCTACTGATTTACCTATCCTGGACCCTCTGGGCGGACGGCAAGACCTGGAGAAAAGATTGGTGAGCGCAGTAACCACACACGTTTTTACGGATGACCCGGCGCGACTCCTACGGGCGGTGCGGCTGGCAGCAGAATATGGCTTCAGGATTGATAGCAAGACAGAAGAGCTTATTACAGTCTATAGTCATTTAGTCTCTCAGGTTGCAGGAGAGAGGATTCGTGACGAGCTAATACAGCTATTAGCCCTACCCCGGACGTCAACGCAATTGGCTTATCTGGACAGGTTGGGTCTTCTGATAGCTCTTCTACCCGAAATGGTAACGACAAAAGGCTCGGTCCAGCCCCCGGAACACCATTGGCCGGTTTTCGAACATTCACTTATGACAGTGGAGGCTATAGAAAATATATTTGGGGAAGACGAACACTTCTCTCCCTCCTTAAGGGGAAAATTATCAAAGGAAGAGATTGTCTCTCAAGTCCCAATGTCGGAGACCCTGGTTCAGCATTTCAACCAGTTAGTGGGCACAACCCCCCGTAAGGCGTTGCTAAAACTGGCCTGCCTACTCCATGATATCGGCAAGCCCCGGATGCGTAGTATCGAACCAAATGGGCGCATCCGTTTTCTGGGACATGCGCAGGAAGGGGCTAACATCGTGGTTGAGATAATGGAGAGATGGCGTTTCAGTAACAGGAAAATAAAGTTGGTTGAAGGTTTGGTATTGCATCATATGCGGCCCGTTCAGATGTCGTCAGGGGCAGAATTGCCCAGCCGTCGAGCCGTATACCGATACTTTCGGGATGCAGGAGAGGCAGCAATAGACACTTTATTCCTCAGCCTGGCAGACCATTGGGCCACTCGGGGCCCCGAACTGATTCCCGAGGGTTGGACAGCTCATACTAATA
Source organism: Dehalococcoidia bacterium (assembly GCA_015661045.1). GTDB lineage: Bacteria > Chloroflexota > Dehalococcoidia > JACVQG01 > JACVQG01 > JACVQG01. Next base: position 2,918 of record JACVQG010000250.1, read on the forward strand.
TGGTGAAGTATGTTTTGGACGAACATTTCAAAGAGGAAAGCACTACCCGGCCGCCTAAACTTCTGGATGGCAACGACATAATGACAATTTTTGGGATTAAGCCAGGCCCGGCCCTGGGTAGCCTTTTGGAAAGTTTAAAAGAAGCCCAGGGCGCTGGCGAAGTATCTAACCGGGAACAAGCCATGGACTGGGTAAAGCAACACCTGCCAAAATAGTAGGGGTAATTCACGAATTGCCCCTACAGGTCTATACCCCAATTAAAACGTGGAGTATAATCATAAAGGTCTGTACGGCTGTAAATTTGAGCCTGGACAACCATTAAGATAGAAGAGGAGATGGTATGACACGGAGCCGTAACATCGGTCTCATCCTGATACTGGTATTAACAGCGCTTCTAGCCTGGGCGGTGATAACACCCCGTATTGACTTGCCCATGCC
>JACVQG010000251.1 GCA_015661045.1 Dehalococcoidia bacterium
GTTGAATTGCGAAGATGAAAAACACCGCCATCGCCAAAATATTTCAGGACATAGCCGATCTGCTGGAGCTAAAGGGTGAGAATGTCTTTAAAATCCGGGCCTACCAGCGGGCGGCGCGGGCTATCGAACATCTGCCACGGGAGGTTGAGGTTATCCTGCGGGAGGGCGGCAGTTTACGCGACATCACTGGAGTCGGCGAGGCCATCGAGAAGAAGACTACTGAATTAGTTAACACTGGTAAACTGCAATACTACGAAGAATTACGGGCGGAGTTTCCCCCCGGTATTACTACCCTTCTGGAAGTCCCTGGGGTCGGCCCCAAGACGGCTATGCGCCTTACTACCGAACTGGGCGTCAATACAATAGAGGACCTGGAGAAAGCGCTTCTGGATGGCCGTGTGGCCGGCCTATCCCGCATGGGAGAAAAGACCGCAGAGAACATTAAACACGCCCTGGCGGCCCTGCGGCGCAAAGACCAGCGTATCCCCATCGGCGAGGCATTGCCTTTGGTGGAGCAGATACAATCGGTTTTAAGCACGGTGCCGGGTGTTAAAAACATCATAGCGGCAGGCAGTTTGCGCCGATTCCGTGAGACCGTCGGCGATATAGACATGATGGGAACCGCCGACGACCCGGAGAAGGTCATCCAGGCTTTCGTTCGCCTGCCGATGGTAGGTCAAGTGCTGGCGCAGGGGACTACTAAAGCTACGGTCCTTGTTGCTGGTGGCCTTCAGGTAGATTTGCGTCTTGTCGAGCACCATAATTTCGGTTCTTTATTGCAGTATTTCACTGGCTCCAAGCAACACAATATAGCCCTGCGTACCCGCGCCCAACGGCAGGGGCTATCGCTAAGCGAATACGGCATTACCGATGTTAGAAGCGGCCAGATTGAGACCTTTGCTACCGAAGAGGACTATTACAAAAGACTTGGCCTGCAATATATCCCCCCGGAACTGCGCGAAGATACCGGAGAGATAGAGAAGGCTGAAAAGGGACAGATACCCAGTCTAGTTGAGCTATCCGATATCAAGGGGGATTTCCATGCTCATACGGAATGGAGCGATGGCAATAGCTCGATAGAGGATATGGCTGTGGCGGCCAAAGCCCGCGGCTATGAATATCTGGCTATCACCGACCATTCGGCGGGACGGGGTATCGCGCATGGTCTCAGCGTGGAACGGTTAAAGCAGCAGATTGCCGAGGTGCGGGTAGTGGAGCAGAAAGTCGGCATACGTTTATTCACCGGAATGGAAGTGGATATCCGCTCCGATGGTACCCTGGATGCACCGGAGGAAATGTTAGCGCAGGTGGATATTGTCGTGGCCGCAGTGCATTCGGCGATGAGCCAGGACCAGGACAAGATGACGCAGCGAATGATAAAGGCCATGGAAAGCCCACACGTGGACATTCTGGCACATCCTACCTGCCGCCTGCTGAGTGAAAGGGAGCCAGTATCGGTGGATATAGAAGCCATTTACAGGGCATCTCTTAACAATTATACTGCTCTGGAGATAAACGCCATGCCTTCCCGGTTAGATCTCAAGGATATCCATGCTTACCGCGCCCGGGAGTTGGGGGTCAAGCTGGTTATAGGCACTGACTCACATAGGCCTGAGCATCTGGGTTATATGCGTTTTGGTGTAGGGGTAGCCAGGCGGGCATGGTGCCGTGCGGAAGACATTCTGAATACGTGGACACTGGCCGAGGTGGAAGCGTTTTTAAGGCGTGGGAAATGAGATGTGGGATATGAGAAGCGGGAGGTGGGAGACCCATCCTCTCGCCCCTTGCAGGAGAGAGCTAGAGAGAGGGGGGTTAATATGGTCCGTCCATTAACCGAGTTGTATGGTGGGTTCCGTCGAATCCCCCTACCCCCTTTAATAAAGGGGGACAAAGGAGGATTCGGGGCTACACCCACCATTGATGTTGCACCGTAATTTGTGGGTTACGCTTTGCTCCACCCACCCTACGTTCAAGGTTTCCGGAGGCGATCGTTGATAACTCAAAGAGTTTTGTGTCAAATCTTGGATGTGGAATTTATTTAGGCAACGATTTATAATCCAGAGAAGTAACTTAGCGTGATAAAATTTAAATATAGCAAAGATGTCGACATTCTTGTAGTTGAATTGTCTAAAAAGAAAATAGATTATGCTGAGGAATCCGGCCCGATTATTATACATTTCACTAAAAAAGGCGAGCCTGTGATATTGGAAATTCAGGACGCTCGGAATTTCTTGTTATCTTCTTTATCAAGCCTGGTTAAAGAGAAAGAAGTTACTTTTCGATAGCCAGACCAATTGGATTTAAAAACGTGAAAAGTCATATTTTATTTTGGGTGAATAATTCAGGGGTAAACAATGACAACAGTTGCTGATCGCCGCGCGCCTCAAGTTGTTGACGGAACGAAAGAGGCTATAGAGCGCCTTAAACAGGGCTTGGCACAGGGAAAGCACTGGTTTGTAGCCCTGCTTGAGGCGATGGCGCTATGGACTTTGTCGGAGGAAAAACGCGGTGGAAGACACTATTATTATCTGGTGGGTGGTGAGGCGTTCGATTGGTTGGCATTATCCCAGCGGCTTCTGGAGGAGGTAGAGGGGCAAATCCCCGACCAGGAGTTGACTGACTTTCTTTTTGAGGGCAAGATGCCTCTGGAAATGGGTCCGGCAGAGTTAAGAGAGCTGTTAGGTACGGAAAAGTATCGCTTATACATGAACTTCTTTTATGGTGTTTTAATCGAGGATTCATTAATAATGGCAGAGGAAGACGAGGTACGCAAAAGATGGTGGTGCTGGGGCTTTTTGGAACCAGACTGGGATATGGAGGATGAGGTTTTCCCCAAACTATATATTGCTTCAAAAAAGCAGCTATGGGAAAAGTTTTGTATCGAAAAAGGTTTTCGCCTGCAAAGGCAGATAAGCCTTCATCAGCTTAATGAGTTTACCTACTGGTTGTTTAAACGGCGTTTGGGTTTGTGGGACAAGGCCAGGATTGCCAGCGACACCAGAAAAGGTATAGGAAACTGGCACCGGCAACGACATCGCAAGGTGGCGGCAATAGATTGCTAAATTAAAAGAGGAGGAATTATGGCTAAAATTACTGATGAAATGAAACAGTTCATGCGAGGGAAAACGGCTTTCATTGCCACAGTTGGGGCTGATGGCTTCCCCGATGTGGGGCCTAAAGGCAGCCTCTTTGCTGTTGATGATGAGCATCTGGTTTACTATGAGCTTACCGGCCGGCACCACTATCAGAACCTTCTCAAAAACCCAAAGATTGCGGTAACGGTAGTTGATGTCGAAAAAACATCCGGGTATACTTTCCAGGGCACTACCGAGATGATTACC
>JACVQG010000252.1 GCA_015661045.1 Dehalococcoidia bacterium
TGGAGGATAAATCATGAAGACGAAGAAATACGACGTTGCCATAATCGGTTCCGGCCTCGGCGGGCTGGCTGCTGCCGGCTACCTGGGTAAGGCGGGCTATCAGGTGCTGGTGGTGGAGAGACTCCCCTTCTTGGGAGGCCGCTGCGCCAACACGCATTACCAGGGATTCACGCTGCCTTCCGGCGTAGTCTGGGTGTCCGATGGTTTCCACGGCCAGTTATGCCGGGACTTGGGCGCCAGCTTTGAAATCCGGGTGCCCAAACCGGAGTATTTCTATCGCATCCGCGGCAAGGACTATGAGATGCCTGCCAAAGGGGGCCTGCGGGCTATGATTACCCTTGCCGCCGAGGAGGCTGAGGCCGCCAAGGCCATGTCCGCCGTGAAGCGGGGCATGTCGTGGCAGGAGCCGCCCATGTCTATCTCCGTGAAGGACTGGCTCCAGCAGTATTCCACCAACCCCAGCGTCCTGGGCGTCTTCGAGGTGCTTTCCACCCTGTCCAGCGGCCTGCGCACCTTCGAGCTGCCTGCCGGGGAGTTCTTCCGCTATCTGATGGCGATGTCGGCGGTGAAGAACTATGGCTTTGTCCCCGGTGGCTGCGGGAACATCACTGAGGCGCTATCGAAAGTGGTCAAGGACAAGGGCGGAGAAATCTGGCTGCGGGCCAGGGCCAGGCGCATCACCCAGAAGAACGGGACGGTAACCGGGGTGCTGGTAGATACCGCCGATGGGCAGGTGGAGGTCCAGGCGAAGGCCGTGCTCAGCAATGCCGGGCCCCAGGCCACTGTAGAGCTGGTAGGACAGGAGAACATGGAGAAGGGCTACCTGGGGGAGCTGGAGCAAAAGCTGAAACCTTCCCCGCAGATTATCTTCTATATCGCCAGCGACAGGCCCCTTCTGGAGTGTCAGGGCATGACTTTCCTTACCCAGTCCCGACGCATTTTATTTATGGCACCCCTCACCAACCTCTGCCCCGAGCTGGCGCCACGCGGGCAACACCTTATGGAGGCGGCTGCCTACCTGGGCAACTCGGCGCCTCCCTTTGACCTGCGACAGGAGATGGAGCTGGCTCTGGCTGACCTGCGGGAAAACCTGCCGGGCTTTGAAAAACACTCCCGTATCCTGCTGGCGGGCTGCTACTATGGCGGCTGGCCGGTGATGCGCTGCTGGCCGGGTAACAACCTGCCCCAGAAGACCCCCATTGAGAACCTGTATAACATCGGAGATGGAACGCCGCCGCCTGGGTGGTGGGGCTCTCCCAGCGCCGTTCAGAGCGCCCGGATAGTGGTGGAGGATGTCAAGCGGCGCATCCAGCCGGGATAGGCTTCGTAGTGATACATAGCCTGTATAGCGTAGGATGCCCCCTAGATGTCAAGGGGGCATCCCGGATATGCATAATGCCTCATAAATCTGCTACTATTAATCGGGGTGATTAGTTGGACGATTTCCAAATCCAAATATCAATCTCTGTGGGCCATAGGCAATCCCAGTACCCATATGTTTGCCAGGCTAAAAACGGCAGCCAGCGTTAGCATGGGTATAATAATTTTTTCAGCTTTACCCGCTTCCCGAAATAGCTGACTTGATAGCTTATAGCCTAAATAAGCGGCTGCCGCCTGGCCTAATACTATCAAGGCTATCTGGGTCACGGTCAATACCGAGCCTGGCAATAAGGGGACCGGAGTGTATTTTGATATACCCAATAAGTTCCAGCCATAACCAAAGGGGTCTGAAACGACGCTTAAAACTTTGGACCCTTCATTAACCAGGTGGGATACATTGTGGGTTAGATGCATAGCCAGTCCTACGGGCATAAATACATAGGCAAAAACAATAAACAGATTTCTGGACGGCGCTTGCCTTTCACGTGATAGAAATTTAGTGGTAAGTACGGCGCCACTATAAAGGACCAGAGGGACTACCAGTGAAATAAGGCTGTAAAGGATAATAAAAGCCAAAGAGTTACTCACACCCAATAGCTTTGAGGCTTGCTCAATGGTTCCTTCCCAAGGCTTTACCATAACCAGGGTTTGAAAGGTGGTAATGCCAACCAGTACCACCGCCAGCACGGCTTCATCCACACGGCGGACTTTCGTTTCCACGAGGTCTTTAAAGAAATGTTGAGGCTTAATTGCGATGTTGTTTTTGGGGCAGGTTTTAAGGCATTCCATACAATAGTTACAATAGTTGTTTCGGTCCAAAGTTTGAGGGAATTCAAACATGGGACAACCATAGCCAGACTCGTTGCCCCGGATGCAATCCTTCCCAAGATGGTCCCGGCATACCGCTGCATCTTTGGTGCGCAGGCCCACCGGCGCTAGCATAGAATAAAGTCCAATCATACCACCAATAGGGCATACGTATCGGCAGAAAGATCTCCGCTCGAAAATAAGGCCTATGAGCACAGACAGGGTAAGGACAAAAATAACAAAGTAGGCGGTATGCAAAGGGCTGCTAGTAATAGTGAATTGGTGATCTACCCAGGTCACCGCTAGCAGGAGAACCGTTGGCAGCCACAGGTTACGTAACCAGCGGGGCCATTTTTTATCCAGGCTCCAGTTGGTTTTCCGCTTCCCCCACATTACCCCGCGATGCGACCATTCCCCAACAGCCCCCAGCGGACAGGCCAGACACCACAACCTGCCTACTCCTATGAAAGTGAAGATAATCAGCGGCCACCAGATCACCCAGGTCACAAAGGTAGCAAAATTGCTGCCACCCTGTTGCACACCCCAGAGTCCGGTAGCTATGACCAGAGCAAAGATCAGGACGTTTGGTAGCTGGACCAGGGGGACAAATAGAGGGTGTTTTAACGTCAGGCGGATGATTGCATTGCCTAACAGGTCTTTACCTCTCCCGGTGATAGGGGTAGAAGGATTGCCTTCATTTGCCTCAGATTGCTTTGAAGGGGGATGGTTTGGCGTTAGAGGTCTCATTGCTTCAGCTTCCTTGTCACAACCGGCGTCTGGTTAGCCGACAAGGCTGGCGCTTCTTTCCTTTTTAAGTAGAACACGGTGCCAAATGTTACTGCCACCACCGCCAAAACAGAGACCAACAGAGTGTAGTTAGGGCTTCCCACACTGGCCCCGGCTGCCGCCGAATGCGGTTGATCGCCTTCGCTATGGATTGATGTGGAGCTATCATGGTTGACCTCTGTTGCTGCTGATGGTGGGTGGCTGTCGATTGCCAATGTGGATGCGGGGGCATCGAGGGTGCGCCCGTCATGATCCGAGTGCACCTGTGGAGCGCAGGCTGAGAAATAAAACGTCATGGCAGCCAACGGCAAAAAAGCGACTATCAAAAGCATTTTTCTCATTAAAATCCTTCATCATAAATATAAATT
>JACVQG010000253.1 GCA_015661045.1 Dehalococcoidia bacterium
CGGTTTGGAATAGATTGCCTGACCTTTGGCGCCCTGCTGGATTTCTGTGTTGACCTGTATGAAAAGGGTATCATCGGCAAGAATGATACTGACGGCATAGAGTTAAAACGGGGCTTTGAGACCACGGCCCAATTATTAGATATGACGGCGAAAGGGGAGGGTTTTGGTCAGATCCTGGGAGCTGGGTGGCTGGGCGCTATAAAGAAATTGGGACGGGGGGTGGAGAAATATGCGTATCACATCAAGGGCACAGAGCCGGATTTCGACGCCCGTATTAGCCTGGGTGTAGAGGCATTAGGGGCCGTAACTAACCCGCGAGGCGCCCATGATATGCCGGTGGGTGGCCTTACCGTAGCCAAAGGGCGCAATAGTGAATTCTTTAAAAAAGTCATGTTCCGCCGGGGTTTAACCGATAGAGACATAGATAGGATATTCGTCTCACCCGGTTTTGACCTTGGCCGCCTGTTGGCTCATTATGAAAACTGGGCAACGGTTCTCAATTGCCTGGGTATCTGCTTCCGGATGCAGTCTTCCCGCCTCTACGATTTGCCGATATGTTCCGAAACATTCTCGGCGGCTACCGGTATATCCCGGACCCCGGATGAGCTTTTAAAAGCCGCTGAAAGGGCTTACAATATTTATAGGGCTATTAATGTTCGTGAAGGCTTTAGTCGCAAGGACGATCGCTTTCCTCAACGCTGGCTGGAACCGTTAAACCGCCCTGATAAAGGCGAAGTTACCGTATTAAAGGATTATTTCGGATCTGCCCCGGTGACAGCACAAGACGTAGAACGAATGCTGGATAATTATTACCAGGAAAAGGGCTGGGATATTAAAACGGGCGTACCCACGCGTGCTAAACTGACTGAACTCGGGCTGGGATACGTTGCCGATGCTTTGAAGGTGTAAATGACAAAAACAATTGCTATCGCCGGCAAGGGGGGCACGGGTAAAACAACCATTGCCGCCCTTCTAATTCAACTTCTGGCCAAGAAAGGTGTAGTCCTGGCTATAGACGCCGACCCCAGTTCCAACCTGCATTTAGCCCTGGGACTGCCTCTGACGAGTTCTGTCGGTGAGGTGCGGGAGGAAATGCTGACGGCGGTAAAAGGCGGTAAATTTAACCCCGGTATGGCCAAACACGACTACATTGACCTTAGAGTCCATGAGTCTCTGGTAGAATCCTCTGGTATCGACCTTCTGGCTATGGGACGTCCCGAGGGGCCGGGGTGTTACTGCGCTGCCAACAATATGTTGCGAACCACCATTGACCGCCTGGAGACTAACTATGATTTCGTGGTTATAGATAACGAAGCCGGGATGGAGCACATCAGCCGGCAGACGACGCGGGATGTAGATATTTTGCTTATCATTTCCGATTCATCCATGCGTGGTGTTATAACAGCAATACGTACCAGAGACCTTATCAAAGAGCTACGCACCCACGTGGAAAAAGTAGCCCTGGTACTAAACAGAACAGCCGGGCAACTATCTTCCGAGGTGCAACAAAGCATAGCTGAATCCGGACTGGACCTTATAGCCACTTTCCCCGTTGACCCCATGGTAACCGATCTGGATGGCAAGGGAACAGCGCTGAAGGAGTTGCCTGAGAATTCAGTTATGAAGCAGGGTGTGGAAACCCTGGCCAGAAAGCTATCGATAATATAAGAAAATAGACCGCGAAGGAAAAAAGAAGGAGAAAGCACAATGTTAGCCATCGGTGAGTCTATCCATGTAATTTCCCCTAAGGTAAGGACCGCTATTGAAAGCCGGGACAAAGCATTTATTCAGGAACTGGCCCTGCGTCAGGTTAAATGCGGAGCCAATATATTAGACCTGAACATAGGCCCCCGAAAAAAGGATGGGGCCGAGGTTATGAATTGGATTGTCAACACCGTGCAGGAAGTTACCAACACACCTCTTTCGCTGGATACCACAAACCCTGTCGCTATGGAGGCTGGTCTTAAGGTTGCCGTAGCACAACCATTGATAAATAGCACCGATGCCACCCCGGAGCGCCTTAATGCCCTGGTGCCGCTGGCCGCTAAATATAACGCCAATATCATTGCCTTAACTCTTGCTGCCACGGGTTTACCCACTACCGCTGACGCCCGGATTGAACTCGCTTCGGAAAACATCTTTCCTATATGCGCCCAGCATGGAGTCCCTAATGAGCATATTTATCTGGATCCGTTGGTGCTTACTGTCAATGGCAACCAGGACCAGGCCATGAATACTGTGGATGCAGTGCGTTTTTTCAAGCAAATGTCCGACCCGCCACCTATGACTACCTGCGGATTATCGAATATTTCCAACGGCGCTCCTAACGAACTCCGTCCCCTGATTAATAGAGTATTCATGATAATGCTTATCGGGGCCGGCCTGGATTCTGCGATTGTGGATGCCACTGATAAAGATTTAATGGAAGCGCTCCGCATCCTGGAGAAAAGGGATGATTCTACACCGAAAGGGAAGGTTTATCTATCTCTTTCTGATAGCTATGCCGCCGGTGGAAGATTTGATGAGAGCGGAGTGAATATGTCTATCCCCGAAATCAGCGATATTGTGAAAACTATCCGGATGCTTGAGGGTCAAACATTATATGCTCATAGCTACCTTAAACTCTAGGAATTCTAGCTACTTAGTTGAGTGGAAGTTAACCCGAGTATAACTAAGGAGAAACGTGGTAGTACTCCCGGCAGTAAACGATAAGCCTAAGGGCGAACTTAACCTGTGGACTGCGTCCCTGGGGGATTTGGACTGGACATATATTGAACGGCCAACCCAGCGGGAGATGGATGTACTATCCAAAAAATATACGTTCCTGCATCCTTTAAACCTTGAAGACTGTCTGAGCCGTATTCAACGCCCCAAAGTAGACGAATATGATGAACATCTATTTATGGTGCTGCATTTCCCTGTTTTTGATAAAGAGGCCCGGATTAGCCTGCCCAGCGAGCTGGATATCTTTATAGGGAAAAACTTTATCGTAACCGTCCATTGCCGGGGGGAACTGAAATCTCTGGCCAAGCTATTTAAAGAGTGCCAACTGGATAATAATCTATGTAAAAAGTATATGGAGAAAGGCTCCGGGTATCTATTCTATCAGGTAATAGACAGACTGGTGGACTCTATATTTCCTATGCTGGATAAGATCAATGACAACATCGAGGGCTTGCAGGACACGGTCATAAGTAAACCGGTACCGCAGACAGCTCAGGGCATTTTCCTGTTGCGCCGGGACATAATATCCATGCGGCGTATCATCCGGCCTCAAATAGAGGTAATTGACAACCTGGAGCGGGATCTCGAAAACCAGAAATATCCCTTTTTAGAAGGCGATACCAGCAACTGGCTTACTTCTCATCGTATTCAGGAGATAATGCGGGTGCTGACTATTTTTACTTCCATATTAATGGTGATAGAAGTTGTTGCCAGCATGGAAGGATCGAATGTGCTGCCTGCGGAGTGGCATAACAACAGGGGTCTTTTTTTCATTCTGTTAGGCGTTCAGCTAGCCGCTGTCCTGGGCTTGCTTGCCTATTTCCGCCACCGGCGCTGGACATAATATAAAAATATGGTAATCTTCCTGATTGGTCTTTACATAGCATGTGAATTAATAGCTAATATAACTGCTACTAAGCAGATAACACTGGCTGGTATTACTGTACCAGCCGCCGTCTTTATCTATGCACTCACCTTTACCCTGGTGGACCTGGTTAACGAAAAACTGGGCAAATCAGGCGCCAGAAAGGTTGTCTACACAGCCTTCGCTGCAAATCTGCTATTAGCGGGCTACACTCAACTGGCTATCATCCTGCCTTCGGCTCCTTTTTACCAGGGACAGGAGTCTTTTATAAGTGTGTTCGGCTCTACCCCGCGCATTGTTGCCGCCAGTCTTCTAGCCTATATGGGGTCATCTCTTATTGATATAGAGGTTTTTGCCTGGTGGCGGCAAAAGGTAGGCAAATACCGTTGGGCAGGGGTGTTAGCCTCCAATGCCGTATCTACTCTTGTTGATAGCATTATATTTATTGCAGGAGCTTTCACCGGTATATTTCCTCTATTACCTCTAATACAGGGGCAATATATTGTAAAAATGGTGGTAACAATTGTCAGCATACCTCTCATATACCTTATCCGCGCCGCCGTCAGGGTAACGATACGGGCAGACCAAATATGGCCACTATGGACTCGAACAATTTCAAACAGGTATAAATATTGGGAATCCCTATTTTAGTATTTTCTTACCCACTATCTCTTCGACCACACACGCGATATAGTTTCTAAGGGATGGTCCTGAGGCTATAGGTTTATGGAAGTTACTTTCCTCGTAGATGTTAATGCAGTAAAACTTGCCAGGTGGTTGCGATTGCTGGGATATGACGCCAAAGTAGTATCCGGCGCTGATGATAACCGGTTAATTGCTCTGGCCTTGAAAGAAGGCAGAGTGCTGCTTACCAGGGATACTCAGATAATGCTCCGCAGGATTGTTACAATTGGGAAGCTAAAGGCATTGCTGGTTCAGGTTGATGATCCTAAACTACAGCTCAACCAGGTAGTAACAGCTATGGGACTAAGCTTTAACTATGGGCCGTTCACGCGTTGTTTAGAATGTAATCAACCTCTTGTAATTTTAAGTAAGGAAGATGCACAAGGGCTGGTGCCGCCATATGTTTTTACGACACAAACCGAGTTTAAACAATGCTCCGCCTGTAAACGTATATATTGGAGGGGAACCCACTGGCAAAATATGAACCGGGAAATAGAGCAATTAAAAGCGGAGACCGGATTATGAGGAAAACAGCTTTTGTTTATGATCCCGCCTTCTCTAAAAGTGAGCGGGACTCGATTAATATTATCCAACCTTCTCGCTTGCAATATACTTTTGAACTGCTGGATTCGTATGGGGTTTTTAAGCTACCTGGCTCCCATCTCGTTTCACCCCGGGAGGTAACAGAGTCCGAGTTGCTTTCCTATCATAC